>NZ_JBLXHU010000018.1:0-67923 GCF_048259285.1 Bizionia sp.
GTCTCTGGCAGATTCTATGCCAATAAATCCTGGTTGTTGTTTGGCAAGTGTCTCCATTTTTTCTGCCATTTCAGAATAACCTTCAATACGGTCTGTTTGTGTTGAGGTGAAAATAACAGCGTAATAGGGTTTTTGATTTGTCATGGTTTCTTAATTCAAGCGAAGGCAGGAATCTTGTTGTTTAATTATATAAATTTACTTCTTTGAATTACTATTAGATTCCTGCTTTCTCAGGAATTCTATTTTTCAACAGTAATCCATTGTCCTTTATTTCGCACTAAATAATCATTATCATACATGGCTTCAGCTTGAATGCCAGGTAAATAATAGGTTCCTAAAAAGGACGCATTCAGCATAATATGAAAAGTTTTACTGCCTTGCTTTCCTTTTTGTGGCAAATCGAAATAGTAATTTACCTCATTATCACGAATATCGGTATAACGTGCTTGACTCGTAGTTGCCGCACCAAAATCGGTAAAACGGGTATTAATGATTTCCCAACCAGATGGGAATAATTGGGTGAGTGCCACATCGTTTATATTTTCATTTTTAAGATTGCTAACTGTAATGCTTGCCACAAAATCCTGACCTTGTTTTAAATTGGAAATATTAATTTTAGAGCCAGTTAAATCTTTATAGTTGACGGAAACATTCAATCCACGTTGTTCTGTGAGCTCTTGACCAAGTGGAAGTTTCCCAGAGTTAAGCACGCGTACATACACCAAATTGGCTTTTTTATTTGTGAATGTTAATTCATTTGAGCCATCATATATCGGTAAATCACGTTGCGCAATAGCCGATTTGGATTGGATAGTTTCAGATTTCCCGTTGATAGTGTACGTAAGATTTAAATCTTTGCCACCATTGGCTTCCACCATTTTTGCCATAGCCAACAAGCTATAAGCTGTTGTTTGGGTACTCATCCAGCGGTTGCTCGATAAATCATTCGCTACATATTCTGCTAACTCACGTTGTTGTGAGTTTTTAGTCAGCACCATAGTTTCCAAAGCCATGGCACGATTTCTATCTACCGATCCGTAGGTGTAGTAATTATATTTTGGTGGTTGGAAATTAATATTAGCTGTTTTTGAAATAGCCTGACTCGCCTCATTTTGTCCAGCCAACGCATAAGCTGCTGCCAATCGCCATTTAGCTTCGTTGGATATTTCAGAAAACTCACGTAACCGGTTCATTGCCGCTAAATCTGCTTGTCCAGCTAAAGCCAATGTGTAAAGTCGGTAGGCTTGTGCTAAATCTGAATTATAGGTTCTGTAACTTGGTCGCCAATCACGAGCCGCTTGTTTTTGATAGGATATCCAATTGTTCTTAAATGTTAATGGTAACACATAGCCTTTCTTTTCTGCTTCTAGCATAAAGTGTCCAGCATAACTGGTGGACCAATCGTTTGCAGTGTTTTCGCCCATCCAATAACTCATGCCGCCATTAGGCATTTGAAATTGCGCCAAACGCTTGATGCCACTTTCAATGTTTTTCTGAATGTCTTGTTTTTTATCTAGTGTTAAATCGAAAATATCATTTAAATATAATTGTGGAAAAACACCTGATGTGGTTTGTTCTAAACAGCCATGTGGATATCTTATTAAGAATTGTAAACGTCTTGTGAAATCCATGGGCGGTAAGGTTGAAAATTCTACCGTAGCCGAATTGGTTCCTATTTCACCAAAGGTTGTAAAGGTTAGTGTTTCTGAAGCATTTGCAGCAACCGATTTGTCAAGAGGTTTGGATGAAATCGGATTCGGGTTCATCACATCAATCTCAACTTTATAGGTCGATTTTTCGCCATTACCTTTGGCAATAACTTCAATAGTATTAAAGCCTTTTGCTTGACTGACATCCAATTCAAAATAGCGCATTTTTTCGTCTGGCTTATCGAAGGTGATATTTTGTGTTTTTTCGCCAACTACAGAAATCCCATTGCTTAATTTCAAGCTGATTTCTACATTTTTCACTTTGTTTTCCATAGCAAAAACGGTCACAGGAAGGGTTACTTTTTCACCTGGACTTAATTTTCTTGGTAAAGAAGCTAAAACCATAAGCGGTTTTTTAACCTGAACCGATTTATCTACACTACCATAGGCTTCGTTGTTTGCATTTCCAGCGACAACCATGGTCCGAACAGCTCCAATATAATTTGGTAATTTTAAGGTATGCGATTTGTTTTCGCCTTCCTTCAAACTAAAAGGACCTAAATACGTTACAACCGGTTTAAAGCGATTGGCTTTTTTGTTTTTACCTGCTGCAGCATTTCCATCACCACCAATTGCGAAAACCTGATCGATACTTCCAGAGTAGGCGCCTATTATAGCATCAAAAATATCCCAGGTTTTAACGCCTAAAGCTTCACGTGCATAAAATTCGTCCCACGCATTTGGTGTTTTAAATCGCGTTATATCTAGCAAGCCTTCCTCTACCATGGCAATGGTGTAGGTCATGGCTTTGTTATTTTTTTCGGAAACCGTTACCTTAAATTCCTGTTCTGGTTGTAACACCTCCGGCATTTTAAGTTGAGGTTCCAATTTGGTGTTTGGATCTTCAACCATTAATGGAATAACACCAAATAAACGAATTGGTAAATCGTTTGCCGTTATAGCATGCGGCTGCAAAAGTGAAATATTAATAAATACGTTTGGTGCCATTTCGGGCGTAATTGGAATGGTTACTTTGGTTTCGCCTGGAAGCGTTTTTGCCCATTTGGTTTCTAAGACTTCCGTACCGTTTTCTACACTTACCAACGCACGACCTTCACTACCAGAATTAAATGTAATGGTAGCCATTTCGCCAACATTATAGGTTTCTTTATCTGCGGAAAATACTAACATTTTTGCGGCTTCTTTATCGCTAGTCGGTGCTTTTTGCCACCAGTTTTTATAAAAGTAAGCTGTACGTCCAGTAGCATGACCACTTACGGGATCGATAACTCGAATAAGGTAACGTCCACCTTCTTCGTCTGGAATTTTTATATTGAAACTTCCTTTGCCTTGGGCATTGGTGTTTACTTTACTATCTAAATACGGTCTGTGATAATTACTGGATACGTAACTGGACAGATTATCTTCAGAGGCATTCCACCACCAACGCCATTCAATTTTATAGATTTTTACTTCCAAATTATTGCGTTGAATAGGTTTTCCATCTTTATCTACAACCACCACATCAAAGGTTTGATTTTCATCTGTAAAAAAGGAACCATATGCTTTTGGTTCTGGCGATTGTAAACCGACAAAGGATTCATAAGGTGCAAATGGCATGGTGAATGCATCCATTGAAAAATCGCCGCCATTTTCAAAAGCACGTACTAAAAACTGCACGTTTAACATGCCAGGCGCATTTTTGCCAACCTCTAATTGATTGTTTATTTTTGCGATGCCTTCGGCATTCACATTCCCTTCAAAAACGGTTAATTCTTCGGTTTCAAATTCGCGTGTTGGATCGGAAAATATGTAGTTTTTGTAATTTTTGAATCCGGAGTTGGAACTGCTAATTTTCGCTTTAATTTCAGCTTTCAGATTTTTTCCAACTGCGCCATGCAGCCATTTCACATCTAGCGTTCCTGCTAGTGGCTGATTGTTGGTTAAAATCTCGTTTTCAAAATCGACCTTAATTTTAAGACGATTTGGTTTAACAGTTTCAATCTTTAATGTTTTATAAAATGTAACACCACCAACGGAAACTTTGGCGCTGTAATTTCCGGTTTTATCCTCTGTGTTTGTGGGAACTGTAAATCTGTAAAAATTATTAAGGTTGTCGGTTGTGATATTTTTGTATGTCAGTTTTCCATTTGGATCTGTGATTTCTAATTTCACAGGATGTGCTTTTGGTAATTTATTCGCTTTATCATTCAACATAAAGGTTAAATGAAGTGTGTCTCCAGGACGCCAAACTCCACGCTCGCCATACAAATAGCCTTTAAGTCCACGTTGCATTTTATGACCAGAAACATCAAATTTACTTAAGGAAAGTGAGTTGCCATCCGCTAGTTTTAAATACGAGTTATTACTGCCTTTTTTTACAATGGCAAAAGCTGCATGCTTGTCCGCATCAATGGTTAATAAGCCTTCCGAATCTGTGAAAAGTGTTACCATTTCCTGTTGCTGAAAATTGTAAAGCGTTACGGATGCATTGGCTTCAGGATTGGTTGTTAAAATATTGGTAACCGCAAAATAATAGGAGTTATTCTCGCCACGTTTGGCAATCACACCCAAATTGGAGGCGAGTAAATTTTGAGATACAATGCGGTTTTCATTATAATAAGCTACATGACATGGATTTTCGCGCTCACGCCAGTTATAAGGGTAGTTTTTGTAGTTGTAAATTAAATTATCCCAATAGGCTTCTTCACGTAGATTGTCATCTTCGGTGTAGGATTCTTCGTTGTAATCATGGCCATAATAATCATCCTCATAGTAGTAATCGTCATAATCATCATGGTTTACTGCGGCTGTTTCGTTAGCACTACAATCGTATAACGAATAATCTTTATTGAAGCTCAATTCTACCCGGTAAATGGCTCCAGGATCGGCCGTAAAGAATTTGGATAAATCAATGCTATAAGCACGCCATTTTCCAGTGTTTTCAGCTGCCGATTGTAGTTCTATAGTTTGTTTCGCAATCCTGCGACCTACTTGCCGGATATTATAAGAGTTGTTACTATCTAAATTATTTTCCTGTAAAAACTGTAATATATTATCTTGATATATCTTAATAATACGGACATCGACCGCTTTTAGGTTTACCGCTTCAAAATTAAATTTAAGCTGCTTGGAATTTGGTAGAATACTTCCATTACTAATTAAACGAACTTGTGGTTTTAAGTTTTCAAAAGTAATTTTTTCTGAAAACGGTTTCTTCAATTTAAAACCATCTGTATTGGATATCCCTTGAAAAATATCTACTTGAATATCACCAACTAATTTGCTTTCTGGGTAGACTTTTAAAATATTTCCTTCAACAATAAATTTGGGGTTTTTGCTTTTTTCAATGGTTACTAAACCATCAAAATTTTGCTGTTTTTTAAGCGGATCCGAGAAGTTAATGGATACGTATTGCTCGGGTAATTGAATCACTTCCACATCCACAATGGTGAAATTATTGATGCCAGGAATTGTCAAAGCATTTTCACCTGTATTGTCAGCATTAATGGCTTCACCTTGCCATTTAACTAAAATTTCAGAATCCTCTATTTTTCTGTGAATACTGTCAATTTTGAATTCAAAAACGCGTGATGTTTGGTTGTATTCATTAAAAACTACCTGTAAGTTTTTGCCATTTTGTGAAGCTTCTACTAATTGTTTAGCTTGCTTTAAGGAGATGACATCGGAAGCACGCAAAACTGCTTCAACATACTGCCATTCCTTGCTGTAAGATTGCAAATTAGTGGTATTAATCGTAAAATTTGGCGTGATGGTTTTAAACTGAAAGGTGTAATTGCCAAAGTAATTGGGAATGTCTGGATAGATTTTTTTGAGTTTAACGGTAACGGTATATTCTGTAGAAGGATCTAGGGGTTCATCTGGTGTAAATAAAAGAGATTGCTGATTAACCACCATCAATTTACCGGTAACATGTGGTGAAACCTTTACAATATCATCCAGTATTTCCTGTCCCATTTCCCATTTTTCAACCGGTTTGGTTAGGTTAATTTGAATTGGGTCTGCAATAGAGTTTAAACCCGATGTGGTATAGCTTATGTATTCGCGAAATTTAAAAAGATTATCTGTTTCGGTATCTTCCTTTTTACAAGACGCCAAAACTAATAGGATGACAATGAGGGTTACGATTTTTTTAAATAACATATACGATTAATTTTTATTGAATAAATATGACTGATGTTCTTCCTAACGTTTTTAGACTAGGAAATTTTGAGTGTTAGGGTAGTTTAGGCTGAAATTAATTTTCATTGTCTTTGTAAATACCGATGGTTAATTCTCCTTGGTCATTCATAGAAGCGCGATACATGCCAGCTGTGTTAAATTCCATTACCAAATTTCCATATTTGTCTACCGCAATAATCCCGCCATCTCCACCAAGTTCTGGAACTTTTTTCTGGATAACCTCGCGTGCAGCCTCTTGAAGCGTAAGACCTTTATAATCCATTAAAGCTGAAATATCATGAGCTACCATAGCACGAATAAAAAATTCGCCCCAACCTGTACTAGAAACGGCACAAGTATTATTATTGGCATAGGTTCCTGCCCCAATAATTGGTGCATCGCCTATACGTCCCCAACGTTTGTTAGTCATACCACCTGTTGAGGTTCCCGCTGCTAAATTGCCATTTTTATCTAAAGCCACACAACCCACAGTTCCAAATTTTGAATCTTTAATGGTGGCATCATAAAAAGCAGATTTATTATCTATTTCTTTTTTACTAACTCTGTTTGCAGGTGCTTTTTCTTCGCGTTCTTTCAAACGTTTTAAACCATTAAATCTGTTCTCCGTAAAAAAGTAAGTAGAGTCTACAATTGTTAACCCTTGTTCTTGGGCAAATGTTTCGGCACCTAAACCAGATAGCATTACGTGTGGTGATTTTTCCATGACAGCACGTGCTAAATTTATGGGGTTTTTTACTGTTTTAGTTCCAGCTGAGGCTCCAGCATTTAAGGTTTTTCCATCCATAATAGATGCGTCCAGTTCATTGGTTTCGGCATGGGTGAACACAGCGCCTTTTCCTGCGTTGAATAGTGGCGAATCTTCTAAAATATTAATCGTTTTTTCAACAGCATCCAAACTACTTCCTCCGTTACTTAATATTTTGTGGCCTACGCGAATGGCTTCTTCTAGTTTGGCTTCGTAAGCAGCTTCATCTTCGGCAGTCATATTTTTTTTCAAAATTGTTCCAGCACCGCCATGAATAACTATAGCAAATTTGTTTACCTGTAGTTTGGTGCTATCTATAACTTCTGGATTATTCAGATTGGAAATGGCTTCAAGCTCCTCTTTACTTTTACAGTTGAAAAATAAAATTAAAAGAATTAAAACATATAAGAGGTTTTTCATAAGTAATGACTTTTAAATGAGAACTGAAAGTTAACAATTTTTAAAACGTTTCACTTTAGTAAGGCGACATTTATTAGTATATTTGCGAATAGTAAGAATAATAATTAAAAAAAATAGATTTATGCAAGAAGTTGCAACAGATTTCGGAATTGAAAAAGCCCTAAAAGCATTAGGTGTTAAAGATATAAATGAAGGAACATCAACAGGTTCCAATAATTTTTCAAGTGGTGATGTTATTGAGAGTATTTCGCCAGTTAATGGAAAATTAATTGCCAAAGTTAAGACAACCACTAAAGCAGATTATGAAAAAGTGATGGATGCTGCAACAGCTGCTTTCCCAATTTGGAGAGCTATGCCAGCACCTCAACGTGGTGAAATAGTGCGTCAGTTTGGAAATAAATTACGTGAGTTAAAAGAGCCTTTAGGACGATTAGTATCCTTTGAAATGGGGAAATCACTTCAAGAAGGTTACGGAGAAGTTCAAGAAATGATTGATATCTGCGATTTTGCCGTAGGATTATCTAGACAATTAAACGGACAGACAATGCCATCAGAACGCCCGGGTCATGTTATGCGCGAGCAATGGCATTCATTAGGTGTGGTTGGTATTATTTCAGCATTTAACTTCCCGGTGGCAGTTTGGGCTTGGAATACAGCTTTAGCTTGGGTTTGTGGTGATGTTTGTGTTTGGAAAGCTTCCGAAAAAACGCCGTTATGTTCTATAGCATGTCAAAATATTATTGCCAGTGTTTTAAAAGATAATAATTTACCAGAAGGTATTTCTTGTATTATAAATGGTGATTATAAGGTTGGTGAAATGATGACTACGGACACACGTATTCCATTAATTTCAGCTACAGGGTCTACACGAATGGGTAGAATTGTTGGTGTTACCGTTGCAGAACGTTTTGGAAAATCCTTATTAGAATTAGGTGGAAATAATGCCATTATTATTACACCAACGGCAGATTTAAAAGTAGTAGTTCCAGGTGCGGTATTTGGCGCCGTAGGAACAGCTGGACAGCGTTGTACGTCTACACGTCGTTTAATTATCCATGAATCGGTTTATGATAAAGTAAGAGATGCTATTGTTGGTGCTTACAAACAATTAACTATTGGAAACCCGTTGGATGAAAAAAATCATATTGGACCATTAATTGATAAAGATGCTGTAAACGCATACTTGTCAGCTATTGAAAGAGCCAAAGCAGAAGGCGGAACCGTTTTGGTTGAAGGTGGTGTTTTTGAAGGTGAAGGTTACGAAAGTGGCTGTTACGTAAAACCAGCTATTATTGAAGCTGAAAACCATTATGAAATTGTACAGCACGAAACATTTGCTCCTGTTCTTTATTTAATGAAATATTCAGGAGACGTAGAAAATGCTATTGACAAACAAAATGGTGTGGCACAAGGATTATCTTCAGCTATTATGACCAATGAAATGAAAGAAGCCGAGAAATTCTTATCATTCGCAGGTTCAGATTGTGGTATTGCCAATGTAAACATTGGAACATCAGGTGCTGAAATTGGTGGTGCTTTTGGAGGAGAAAAGGAAACAGGTGGTGGACGTGAGTCTGGATCTGATGCTTGGAAGGTTTACATGCGACGTCAGACAAATACGATAAATTATTCTGATGAGTTACCATTAGCTCAAGGAATTAAGTTCGATTTATAAGCGACTCAAAATATAGTAATTTAAAAAGTCCTCAAATCGAGATCGATTTGAGGACTTTTATTTAATGGAAAAGATGTTAGGCTTATAATCGTGTAAAGATTAAATGTCTTATACCAAATCCTTGTTGTTCCAGAATGAGTTCTGTATCTGTTAAGGATATAATTTTAGATGTTTCCTCTCCAGAATCGACCGTAATAATAACCCCATAATCTCCGTCTCTTTCAATAATTTGATAGGTTCCATTAATAAGGCCATCTGATATGCAGTTGTCTAAATCATCTTCGTTAAAGAGCTCTACTTGCGCTTCACCATTTAATGAGAATTGGTAAAATGTCCGTTTTTCACAAGTCGTTAGTGGCATTTGAATGCCTGACTCCGGATCTTCTACGGTATATAAATTCCATCGATAAGCTATTTTTTCCTGAATTGTGAGTTCCGGTGGAATTGCTACCGAATCATTGTCATCATTCTTACTGCAGTTAAACACGGTTAAGATGCTAATTACTAAAGCTATAATTTTTATATGATTCATAATTCAATTATTAGTTAATATGTTTTAATCTCCCCATTGTTTTTGTGGCGTATATAACCCCTGATAGAGGTAAATTATTCCAGTAGAAATATTTTCAGCTGGAAACGAAGTTGAATCGTCATTGGTTCCATAAGATGTTTTGTCTGGTGAAGAATATATATATCCAACTTGACCCGGTGTGAACATGGCAATATAAGCGTCATTTGTTACCGCAACGGCATAATTATTTTTAAGTACAAAATAATTGTCACCCATATCAAGTTCTGGTAATGGTCTGCCCCAACCTATAAACCCTAAAAGTGGATCAGTACCTGAAATTTTTACACGCGCACCTACCACGTTACTAGAATTTGAATGGTATTTAAATGCAAAAAAGTAATTGCCCTGTGGGTAATTTGGACTACCGCCAACATTGGTAACCGTAACATTGTCAATAAAATTGGCACCACTAGTTTGATAGTCACTGTCTGTGGTTCCTAAAGTAGAAACTTGATATAAGCGATCTGCAAGAAGTTCGTATTCAGCTTCAGTAATAAGTATCCAATCGTTTTCATCTGCAGCCATATAATCAGCTTTAGAGGTGCTTAAAAAGTGAACAATATCATCCATATTATTTAAGTTAATGGTGACATTGGTAACAGTGTTTGTTGATAAATTTGTTACAACCGCTGTAATGTTAGGATTGGTTTCGAAATCAAAAGCACGTGAATGATTTACCATTAAATTTCCGGTAGCAGGATCAATTCGTAACGCATTATTTACAGATTGTGATGAAATACTATAATTATTAGTTGATGAACCAGTTTCTGAAATGGTTCCAATTAACAAGCCGTCTATAGGGTTTTCATTAATTGTTCTCTCAAAGCTACTGGCAGGTGGTGTGGCGGGTGTATTGACATCATCATCACTACTGCAATTGAAAAAACTTACTAGGATTATTACTAATGACAGGTTTTTTAAAATATTCATAATGTTTGCTTTTATTGTTTAGTATTTAATAATTAAAATTGGTAATAGGTTAACAATTTAACTTTTTTTTAAAAAATCACCGCATAACAATTTGATTATGTGTAAATTACGTAAGAATTATCTTATTTTGTAAGATGCTGTTTATTAAGAATTATAGGTTTGTTTTAAAGAAAGCAAATAGAAGAAGCTATTCTTAATGAAACAAAATGAGATTTTGGATTGCCTATTAAAAACAAAAAGCCAAACCAAAAGTAAAATAACTTTTAATGAGGCTTTTGTATGTTAGTTGATTAATAGCAAGACAAATGTAGATAAAATAGGATATGTACATTTCAAGAAATACATAACTGGTGGAAAATAATTTATTTTTGGTATGTATTTATGTGTAATTAACATTAATCATATTGTACTTTTCTTAAAATGCGCATTGTTTGTTTATAGAGTATGTATATTTCAGGATAATTTTTCAACAGTAATTTCGCGTCAATAAGTTTATTAATGGCTTCTTCAAAACCATTTAAGTAGCAAATTAAATATGTGGCTGGTACATTTTTTAAATCAATGAGCTCACGTTCCGATAATATGTGATTACTGGTTACTTTTTCTAGAAGTGCATTATTAGCGTTATAAATATGGTGCAATACTTTTTTATCGTATTGTGGAGGTTCAAAAACAAGTGTACTATTAATATTGTATTTTCCATGCTCGGAAAAGTGAATACTTGTTTCTTCCAACGGATAATACCGAAAGGCTTTTTGCAATCCTAAATTAATGTACTCTATAATTTTAAAGGAATCTTCGGTAAAGGATATGGAAACTTCATCCAGAGCTGAATAAAATAATCGCACTTGCTCATTAATAAGCTCAATATCTACACGCGAATAAAAGGTTTCATTTTTTACTGTTTTTTTCTGTCCGGCCCAACAGACAACAAAATACTCTTTAAAAACTTTGTATTGTGGTTCATAATCTTTTCGAGATTTCATAAAATCGAAAACACCGTCCAAAGTATGAGATATATTGTTTTGAGAATGTGCTTCAATGGCTTGAACAATTTCGGAGTTGTTATCGGTAATGTCAATATCAAACACTTTGGGCATGCTTATGCTACCATCTCTAAAAAACACGGCGCCGCCATAATACTTCCAAATGTTTTTACGGAGGGAGGTTATCTTACCAGTGCCTCTAATAGTTACAAGCCCTACAACTTTATCTTCTGGCAAATGCGGAAATGAAATATTCTCATATTGAACTATTGGCGGATTGGTTAAGTAGGCATTGATGAGGTTTTGTATTTTACTGTCATCAAAAAAATCGACACCTATAATCTGGCTATCTTCATCTTCAACTCCAATTACAATATAGGAATTGTTTTTAGGATTGCTATTGGAAAGTGCGCAAATATGTTTTAAAAATTTAGCTTTTCCTTCTTTGAGACTAATATCTATTTGACGCTTTTTATCATAGAAACTGTTCTCATCGTTATGAGCCAGTAAGTTTTTTATGAGGAGGCGTTTGTTTAACATGGTATTTATCGCGAATCCCAATAAATATCAGGAGGTTTTTTTAGGTTTTAGTTAAACTCCTTTTTAACAATCGTACTGCTAGCTTGAGCCGTTGGAAACACCAACAAATCAGCAATATTTACATGAGCTGGTCTGCTAATGGTAAAATAAATAATATCTGCAATATCTTCTGGTTGTAATGCTTTATAGCCTTTGTAAACGGAATTTGCTTGTTCTCCACCTTTAAAACGGACTTGCGAAAATTCGGTTTCTACTAGTCCAGGATTTATGGCACAGACTTTAATGCCATATGGGTTTAAATCTATTCGCATACCTTCTGTAATAGCCAAAACAGCATGTTTACTAGCACAATAAATATTTCCTTTTGGGTATACTTCTTTCCCAGCCGATGAGCCAATATTAATAATATGCCCAGATTGGCGTGTAATCATTTGTGGCATTATTAGTTTGCTTACATATAATAACCCTTTTACATTAATATCCATCATTGCATCCCAATCGTCTGTATTGCCGTCTTGGATGGTATCCATGCCATGGGCATTTCCAGCGTTGTTAATTAAAATATCTATTTGTTTGAATTCCACTGGTAAGCTTTCAAAAGCGGTTTGTGTAGCTTTAAGGTCACGCACATCAAAATTTAATGTATGAACTTCCGTTTGTTTTTGGAGGGCACTTTTTATGGTATCCAAACGGTCTTGACGCCTACCACATAGAATAAGGTGAATACCGTATTTAGCAAATTCGTGAGCAGTGGCACGACCAATTCCGCTTGTTGCGCCTGTTATTAAGGCAGTTTTATTTGTCATCTTTAGTTTGTTATTTCTGTTTTCAATTTTAATGTAAATTATTAAGGAACTTTATGCCCTTGTGAAGCTACTAAAATTAAAAACCAATCCTCTATTTCCAAATCTATTTTTGTTGCTTGCTGTGCCTGTGTTATACGTTCTAAATTAGTGGTTCCAATTACAGGTGTTATACCGCCTGGGTGTTTTAAAATCCATGCTAAAAGTAATTGATCATGAGTAGCTTGGTATTTTTCAGATAGTATATCTAATTGCTTCTTAATTCGGAGTGTCTGATTGGTATTATCTTTGAAAACACATCCTAATGGTGACCAAGCCATGGGTTTTATTTGGTGTAATTGCATATAATCCAACGTGCCATCATACATGGCTTTGTGTTGCGTGAGTGAAAATTCAATTTGATTAACAGTAGTAGGAATATATTTTGAAAGTAAGGCTATTTGACTTGCTGAAAAATTAGAAACACCAAAATGTTTAATTTTACCGTCCTTTTTAAGTTTAATAATTGCTTCCGCAATATCGTCAGGTTGCATTAATGGGCTTGGTCTATGTAATAATAAGGTATCTAAATATTCTGTTTGAAGGTTTTTGAGTGACTGCTCGACAGACCAAAAAATATATTCTTTACTATAATCGTAATGTTTAACAGTATTATTTCTGTTCTCACTTAAATATTGAATACCGCATTTAGAAATAAGCTGAATAGTTTCTCTTTTTATTCCAGAATCCTTAAAAGCGTTGCCAAAATCGGCTTCTGTGGTGTAGCTACCATAAATATCAGCATGATCAAAAGTTGTAATCTGGTTTTTAATACAATGATGCATAAGTAATATCATGTCCTTTTTAGAAAGTTGTTTGCCCCAACTTCCCCATGTCATTGTTCCAGCAATTATTTTTGAATATGTCATAAATAGTTTTAAGATTTCTGTATAAAAATACTTATTCGCTCTTTAAAAATAGAGTCAGTTAACAATTATTTATTGCAAGATTTTCTGTTATTACGTACTTATATTCCATTTGAAAAATGGTTCTAAAATACATTTAACATTTTTTTATCATTCTCAATAATGTCTTTTAAATCGCTTGTTTTTAAATTGTTTAAAAGGAATACCTAGAAAATAAATAATGGATACCATTATGATTTTATTGAATAAAGCATCTATTATACATAGTTGCCACGTATATTTCTATGAACCAAAACCTATAATATTTATGAATACATTAAAACAGCTTAAATTAGTGTTACTAACAATTTTAACTATTACGTTTTTTAGTTGTAGTGATGACGATAGTAACAACACACCTTCTCAAGGAACTTCGACTATTTCAGTAAAATTAATGGATAGGCCTGGAGATTACGAACATGTTTATGTGGATGTTGTAGATGTTCGAGTAAAAGTAAATGACACTAGTGATGATGATAATTGGGTAAGTCTGGAAGCCATAAACACAGGTGTTTATGATTTATTGGAGTTAACGGGTGGCATTAATGTGTTACTTGTTGATGATTTTGTTGTTCCATCAGGAACCTTAAATCAAATTCGTTTGGTATTGGGTAATGATAACTCCGTTGTAATTGATGGTGAAACATTTCCTTTAAACACACCAAGTGCCCAGCAATCGGGATTAAAAATTCAAGTTAATGAGACATTAGAGCCTAATATAGCCTACACGTTTTTATTAGATTTTGATGTTGATGAATCTATCGTAGTCGCTGGAAATTCTGGTAATATTAATCTAAAACCTGTAATTAGAGCCAGTGTTGAAGCACAATCAGGAGCTTTAAGTGGCAGCATAACACCTATTGATGTTCAAACAGAAATTACAGCAACCAATGGTATTGAAACTGTTTCGTCTTATGCTGATGTTGATGGTAATTTTGTTTTGGTTGGTTTAACCGAAGGAACATATACTGTTACTGTTACACCAGATCCAGCTTCTGGATTACCAATTCAGATTATTGAAGATGTTGAAATTGCAGTAGGATCTACAACGGAGTTAGGTGTTATTTTACTAGAATAATTGTAAAAACATTTTAAAAAGTTATAAGAGCAGCACTAATCAGTGCTGCTCTTATTTTTTTAACCAATTGTTAACAGCATTAAAGCAAAAATTTTAACAATTTAGCAATCTTAAATAAGCCCATTATTTTAGGGTGTTTTAAATTGAAAAAGAATGGAAGATACACGTACAATTGACATTGCGTCTATTAACGAGAAAATTGAAAAAGAAAGTGCTTTTATAGAATTACTAATGTTTGAAATGAACAAAGTAATTGTTGGGCAAAAGCACATGTTGGAACGTCTGCTAATTGGTTTATTAGGTCAAGGCCATATTTTACTAGAAGGTGTGCCAGGTTTAGCAAAAACATTAGCTATTAATACACTGTCTCAAGCTGTTCATGGGTCTTTTAGTAGAATCCAGTTTACACCCGATTTATTACCTGCAGATGTTGTTGGTACGCTTATCTATAACATGAAGGAAAACGATTTTAAAATAAAAAAGGGACCCATCTTCGCCAATTTTGTGTTAGCAGATGAAATTAACCGTGCGCCTGCAAAAGTACAGTCGGCTTTATTAGAAGCCATGCAGGAAAAGCAAGTTACCATTGGCGATGAAACCTTTGTGTTAGATAAACCATTTTTAGTAATGGCAACCATGAATCCGGTTGAGCAAGAAGGAACCTATCCGCTGCCTGAAGCACAAGTAGACCGTTTTATGCTGAAAGCAGTTATCGATTATCCAAAAATTGAAGACGAACAACTCATTATGAGGTCAAACCTTAAAGGTGCTTTTGATAAAGTAAATCCTGTTGTTACAGTAGATCAAATTATACAAGCTCAAAAAGCAGTTCGCGAGGTTTATATGGATGAAAAGATTGAAAAATATATTCTCGATATTATTTTCGCAACGCGTTACCCAGAAAAATATAAGTTGGCAGAATTAAAACCACTTATTTCTTTTGGAGCTTCTCCACGTGGTAGTATTAACTTGGCAACAGCTGCAAAATGCTATGCGTTTATCAAGCGTCGTGGTTATGTAATCCCGGAAGATGTTCGTGCCGTAATTTATGATGTATTGCGCCACAGAATTGGAATTACTTACGAAGCGGAAGCAGAAAACGTAACTTCGGAAGATATTATTAGCAAAATTGTAAATGAGATTGAAGTACCGTAAAATGAGTTTTTAGTATTCAGTTGCAGTAAACAGTTAAAAGGTTCGCTGGAATATGAATACAAGAAAAGCTTAAAACTGCGACTGAACACTGTTTACTGAAGCGATGGATACAAAAGAATTACTAAAAAAAGTACGAAAAATAGAGATTAAGACACGCAGGTTGTCTGATCATATTTTTGGAGGTGAATACCATTCCACCTTCAAAGGTCGTGGGATGACTTTTAGTGAAGTGCGTCAGTATCAATATGGCGATGATGTTCGAAATATAGACTGGAATGTTACCGCCAGAACCAACGAACCACACATAAAAGTTTTTGAAGAGGAACGTGAACTAACCATGATGTTAATGGTGGATGTTTCAGGTTCTGAATTTTTTGGAACAGATTCTCAATTTAAAAATGAGATAGTTACTGAAATTGCTGCAACATTGGCATTTTCGGCTACTCAAAATAATGATAAAATCGGTCTGATTTTATTTTCAGATGCTATTGAACTTTATATTCCACCTAAAAAAGGACGCTCGCATGTGTTGCGAATTATCCGTGAGCTCATCGAGTTTAAACCACTAAGTCAGAAAACCGATATAGCAGAAGCTTTGAAGTTTTTATCGAATGTTATGAAACGGAAAGCCATTGTTTTTATGTTGTCAGATTTTATGGAAGACGATTATCGTCATAATTTAAAAATTGCTGCTGGACGTCATGATATTTCTGGAATTCGTGTGTATGACAGGCATGAAGAAAACATACCAAATTTAGGAATGGTCCAAATGCAAGACCAAGAAACAGGCAAAAGTATGTTGGTAAATACGGCATCAAAACGTGTGCGCTTAGCTTACAGCAAACATTATAATGACCATGTTACTTATTTTAAAGAAAGTTTTTCCAAATCAGGAGCAGGTGTTATTGATTGCCGTGTGGATGAAAGTTATGTTAAAAAATTATTAGGCTATTTCAAGCAAAGAAGCTAATTGATATTACAATTTATGAATCCATATTTATACTATAAGAAACATACATCTTCCGTTTTTGGTTTACCACTAGCGGTTCTGTTTTCTTGTATGTTTTTTCTTTTTTCGGCAGTTTCTGTAGCACAAGTAAAATCGGCTACCGATGTTTCTGAAATTAAAATTGGTGAGCAAATTACTTTTCAAATAGAAGTAGAAACAGATAGTACGGATTTAGTTGTTTTTCCGGAAGGCGCTACATTTTTACCTTTAGAAGTTATTGAAACCTACGACATTGATACTACTAAAAATGCAGACAAATTCAATCTGATTAAAAAGTACGGATTAACCCAATTCGATTCAGGATCGTATACCATTCCGAGGCAAAAAATTATAATAAACGATAAAACGCTTTTTACGGATTCGCTTAAAGTTATGGTGAATCCAGTCATTGTAGATACGCTCAAACAGGGCTTGTACACTATTAAGCCAATTATTTCTGTAGAAAAAAGCAGCAGCAACTGGTGGAAAACCCTACTAATTATTTTATTAGCTGTCGCTTTGGTTGCAGCTTTATTATATTGGTTTCTTTGGCGTAAAAAAACATTAACCGAAGAAGAGAAAATAGCGTTGTTACCTCCTTATGATCGCGCTAAATTAGCTTTAAAACAATTAGATGAGCATCGGTATTTGGAAGAAGATGCCTATAAAGAATACTATTCTGAACTAACCCTAGCCATCCGTCGTTATTTAGATGAGAAGGTTTATGATCACGCATTAGAAAGCACTACGGACGAACTTATTTCACGATTACGCTTATTAAAAGATGGCAATCAAATTGACTTAAGTTTGGAAACTATTAAAAACCTTGAAAGTATTTTTAAACGTGCCGATTTAGTAAAATTCGCCAAATCTGCACCAGATAAAGAATTAGCTAAATTTGATAGAAAAACAATTGATGAAGAAATTGATCACGTAAAAGAAGTTTTACCAGAACCTACTGAAGAAGAAAAACTTTTAGACGAACAATATAAGGAAGCCCAAGCACGCAAAAAGAAACGCCGAAAAGTAATTATTTCAACATTGGTGGTTGTTGGTTTATTAATAGCCACCTTCATAGGTTTTGGCTTAAAATATGGTTTCAATTACGTAAAAGACACCTTACTTGGAAATAATAGTTTGGAATTATTGGAAGGTAATTGGGTACGCAGTGATTATGGTTTTCCTCCTATTATTATTTCAACGCCTGAAGTTTTAAAACGTATACAATTAGATTCTACCCAAAGTGAAAACACGCAAGTAGACTATACCACATTTAATTATGGCAGTTTAGGGAGCAACTTAAATATCACATTAAATACAGCTGTTTTAAAGAATCAGAAACCTGAAGACTCTATTAATTTAGTAGCTGTTGCAGAAAAAGCCATTCAAGATTTGGAACGTAAAGGCGTTACTAACATTATTGTAAAAAACGAAAAGTTTGTAACACCTAATAATGCGGAAGGATTAAAAACCTTTGGTTATGCAAACTTTCCAATTGGTACTTCAGATTCTTTTGTGGAAGGGGAATATATATTGCTGCATTTTACAACACAGAATATCATTCAGCAAATTATTATTATATGGCAAAAAGATGATGAATATGCCGCTGAAATGGTGGCGCGTATAGAAAATTCCGTTGAACTAAAACCAACAGCAGAATGATGATGTTTGAAGGAGTCGATTTTTTAGATAAACAGTTTTTTTGGCTATTGTTGCTTATTCCAATTGCCATAGTTTGGTATGTCATAAAACATAATAAACAAACGGCTGAATTAAAAATATCCAGCATAAAAGGCTTTCAGGCAACACCATCTATTTTGCCAAAATTCAGACATCTATTATTTGTACTGCGTATGTTGGCATTGGCAGCTTTAATTACAGCATTAGCCCGACCACGTTCGGTAGATGTCAGTACAAAAACGAAAACCACACGCGGTATTGATATTGTTATGGCTATTGATGTATCTGCGAGTATGTTGGCAAAAGATTTAAAACCAAATCGGTTAGAAGCTCTAAAAGAAGTGGCTGCCGAATTTATTCAGGGCAGACCAAATGACCGAATCGGCTTGGTAGAATATGCAGGCGAAAGTTATACCAAAACACCAATTACTAGTGATAAAGCTATAGTATTACGCTCCTTGAAAAGCATAGAATACAATACCATTATAGAAGGCGGAACAGCCATTGGTATGGGTTTAGCAACAGCGGTAAACCGTTTAAAAGATAGTAAAGCCATCAGTAAAGTCATCATTTTATTAACCGATGGTGTCAATAATTCTGGATTTATAGATCCTAAAATTGCGAGCGAATTAGCCGTTGAATTTGGTATAAAAACCTATACTATTGGTATAGGAACAAATGGCATGGCTTTATCTCCAGTTCGGATGTTGTCCAATGGACAATTTCAGTATGGTCTTGTGCAAGTGGAAATTGATGAGGTCTTACTTCAGCAAATAGCCGATGATACAGGAGGAAAGTACTTCCGTGCCACCGATAATGAGAAGTTAAGTGCCATTTATGACGAGATTAATAAGTTAGAAAAAACAGAAGTAGAAGAGTTTAAATTTTATAATTATCAAGAACTGTTTAGACCATTAGTGTTTTTAGCGGGTATTTTACTCTTGTTAGAAGTGTTATTGCGGATTACTATTTTTAGGAGTTTTGTTTAAATTAAACGTAGTAAGAATAAATATTAAAAGATTCCCATTTTAAGGGAAATAAATATGTATCAATTAGAAGAAAAAATATGGTTTTGGGTATTAGCCGTTATCCCAGTAATTATGGGCCTATACGTGGTACTTCAATTTTGGAAAAAACGCGCTCAAAATAAGTTTGCAGATAAACGTTTATTAAAACGCTTAAGTCCAAACCAATCTGGATTTAAAACCGTTTTAAAAGTACTTGTTTTAAGTCTGGCATTTGCTTGTTTAGCCATAGCATTGGTAAACCCTAAAATTGGAACCAAATTAGAAACCGTTAAGCGTGAAGGCGTAGATATTGTTTTTGCCGTAGATGTTTCCAAAAGTATGTTAGCCGAAGATATTGCACCCAACCGTTTAGAAAAATCTAAACAGCTTGTTACCCAAATCATCAATAACTTGGCTGGAGATCGTGTGGGTATTATTGCTTATGCGGGCAAGGCCTTTCCACAATTACCAATTACCACGGATTATGCCTCTGCAAAAATGTTTTTACAAGGTATGAATACGGATATGTTATCATCTCAAGGAACCGCTATTAATGAAGCCATTGAACTTTCCAAAACCTATTATGATGACGAGCAACAAACCAATCGTGTTTTGATAATTATTTCAGATGGTGAAGATCATTCTGAATTATCACAAAATGTGGCAGCAGAGGCTAATGAAGAAGGTATTAGGATTTTTACTGTTGGGGTTGGCGATGTAAAAGGCGGACCCATTCCTATTAAAAGAAATGGCGTTGTTCTTAATTATAAAAAAGACAATAATGGTGAAACGGTTATTACAAAATTAGATGAAAATAATTTGAAGAAGATTGCTGAAGAAGCCAATGGAACCTATATAAACGGACGTAATACAAACAACGTTGTAGAGCAGATTACCGATATATTAAACGGTATGGATAAACAAGAATATGAAGCCAAGCAATTTGCAGATTTTAAAGATCAATTTCAGTGGTTTTTAGGCTTTGCTATATTCTTCTTATTTATCGATATTTTCTTATTAGAACGCAAAACGGCTTGGCTAAAACGTCTCAATTTATTCAATGAAAACTTTTAAAATTTTCAGAAATAATTTATAGAATTTTTAACGCATTAACAGTCAGTAGTTTTATACTTTTAAAGGCACCAATGAAAAACCTATTTTTTTACATATTCGCCCTAATTTCGGTGGCTTCTTTTTCGCAAGAAGAAGATAAAGCTGCCCAATTAAAAGCCGCTAAAAATGCGAACAATCTCGTCTTTGAAGGAAATGACCTTTTAGGAAATGACGATTTTGTTTCTGCTGAAATGGCTTACCGTCAGGCTATCTCTGAATCTTCAACGGAAACTGTAGGTGTTTATAATTTAGGAACCTCGCAAATTTTAGAAGGTAATTTAGAAGAAGCCTTATACCAATTGCAAAAATCAGCTAAAGCAGCCACGTCTAAATCTGAAAAACATCAAGCCTTTCATAACATTGGAAATATATTAATGACCAATAAAAAATGTAAAGAAGCTGTTGAAGCCTACAAAAATGCCTTGCGAAACAATCCAACAGATGATGAATCGCGATACAATTTAGCATTAGCAAAAGAGTGTGCCAAGCAACAGGAAGACCAAAATCAGGACGAGGACAAAGACCAAGATAAGCAGGACGAAAATAAAGACGAGAACAAGGACGACCAAAAGGACAAAGATAAGGATAAGGAAGGCGACCAGGACGACCAGAAAGATAAAGGCGATCAAGATAAAAAGGAAGGCGACGACAAAGAGGATGAAGATGGCAAGCCTAAAGATGATGAAAAAGACAAAGGCAAAGAAAATCAAGATCCTGGGAAAGATAAGGAACAGCAACAACCACCGCAGCCTCAACCGGGACAAATGTCGCCACAGCAAATGAAAAACCTGCTAGAAGCTATGAACAATCAAGAGTCTAAAGTGCAGGAAAAAATGAATGCCGAGAAACAGAAAGGCGTTAAAGTTCAAACTGAAAAAGATTGGTAATTCGGTTACAAAATAATTAGAAGCGGATAGAACGATATCATGAAACTTATAAAACACATTACAGTTATTTTACTAGTGCTATCAAGTACGTTGGCTAGTGCTCAAATAACCTTTGAATCTAAAGTTAGCAAAAAACGACTTGGAATTAATGAGCGATTACGCGTTGATTTCGAAATGAATAAAGATGGTGATAATTTTAATCCACCAGACTTTACTAATTTCACGGTTGTTGGTGGTCCAAATCAAGCCGTAAGTTATGCGTATGCTAATGGAAAACGAACCTATTCTAAAACCTACAGTTATTTTTTAGCACCAAAACGTCAAGGAACGTTTACAATTAATCAGGCTGTGATAGAAATTGACGGTGAAACTTATAAAACTACGCCCATTTCTGTTGTCGTTACAGGTGCTGTTGAAACACCTAAAGATGGCAATAATGCCGATTATATTGCTTCCGAAAACATTCATCTGGTTGCCGAAATTTCAGATGATAAACCGTTTCTAAATGAAGCGATAACCGTTGTGTATAAATTATACGTTTCACCAGATACAGGTGTTAGTAATTGGCGCGAAATTGACAATCCTAAATACAGTGATTTTTGGAGTCAGAACATAGATATCCGACAACTAAAAGTGCAAAATGGGACCTATAAAGGGGAAGATTATCGCTATGTGGTATTGCGCAAAACGGTATTATATCCACAAAAAACAGGTGAATTAGAAATTGAACCATTAAGTTTAGATATTACGGTTGAGGTTCCAACAAACCGACGCGATATTTTTGGTGGTCGTCTCATGCAACAAGCGCACAAAACAGTGTCAGCAGGTAAACGAACTATTAACGTGAAACCACTTCCAGAACAAGGAAAACCAACAGATTTTACAGGTGCTGTGGGCGATTTTAACTTTAAAGTCACCACATCTAAATCGTCATTAAATGCGACGGAATCTTTACAAGCTACAGTAGAAGTATCAGGTTCTGGGAATTTGAAATTATTTCAATTGCCTAAATTAAATTTGCCAAGCTCATTGGAAGTTTATGAGCCTGAGCATGCGGAAGATGTACGAACCAATTTAAACGGCATGCAAGGACGTATTTCAGATAGTTATACGGTTGTACCGCAATTTAAAGGAAAATATCCAATCCCGAATATCTCTTTTTCTTATTTCGATTTAAAAACAGAATCCTATAAAACCATTAATTCCAACGAGATAGTTATTGATGTGTTGCAAGGTCCAACAAGCCAAACAGGTAATCAAGATATTACTGCAGTTGGCGGTGATAAGCAGCGTGTGGTATTAAATAGTAATCAGTTTGCATTTATAAAAACGAGCACGAATTTTACAAGTACCAAACCTGATCACTTTTTTAAATCTACCGGGTTTTGGGCAGCGCTTTTAATGCCCTTTATAGCAATACCTATGGTTATTGTGTTCAAGAAAAATAAGGATAAACGAGATGCTGATGTATTTGGAAATAAAATTCGTAAAGCAGATAAGCTAGCCAAGAAATACTTAAGCGAGGCCAAAAAAGCGCTCGGTCAAAAAGAAGCATTTTATGTGGCATTAGAAAAAGCCTTACACAACTATTTAAAGGCAACCGTTCATATTGAAACAAGCGATTTAAGTAAGGATAAGATTCAAGAGTTGCTGCATAAAGGCAGTGTAAGCCAAGAAACTATTACTGGTTTTGTGGCCATTTTAAAAAACTGCGAATTGGCGCGTTACACACCAATTACACAGGTGGAAATGGAACAAGATTATGAGCGTGCAGCGCAAACAATTTCAAAAATTGATAAAGAATTAAAATAGATATGTTACAGATAATGCAACTTCATAAAACATATTTTCTCACGCTATTAATAGCTTTAATTAGCTTGTGTTCCCTTGGTCAAAACATGCAATTGTTTGAGCAAGCCAACACCTTATATAACGATGCTAAATACGAAGAAGCTATAAGCAAATACCAACAAATTTTGGATACAGATATGCATTCAGCAGAGCTGTATTTTAATCTAGCCAATGCACATTATAAACTCAACCATATTGCGCCAAGTATTTTTTATTATGAAAAAGCCTTGCAATTAGCACCTAATGATGCTGAAATTAATCAAAATATAGCGTTTGCAAAAAACATGACCTTAGATGCTATTGATGTGGTTCCAGAAGTTGGCGTTTCCAAAGTTATTAATCAGGTTTCAAACGCTGTAAGTTTTGATGCTTGGGCCATTTTGGCCATCTGTTTTGTGTTTTTAGCTGTATTTTCTTTTATTAATTATTATTTGGCAAAAGGAACCAAAACAAAGCGTTTTTCGTTTACAGTAGGATTTATTGGACTGTTTTTAATGTTAGGATCAGTCGTATCAGCTTTCAATAAGTACGATTTAGATAAAAACAACAATCCAGCCATTGTATTTGCTCAAGAAAGTCAAATAAAAAGTGAACCTAACTTAAGAAGCACGGAAGCTTTTGTACTCCATGAAGGAACTAAAGTACAGGTTTTAGATACCGTAGAAAATTGGAAGAAAATTAAATTGACGGATGGCAAAACTGGATGGATTCCGGCTACAGATATTAAATTATTAAAGAAATTTTAAATCTAATTTAACGTTAATAAAATATTGAAAATAATATATTTGCCATCCAATATCATTACATGAGTAAAAAAACTATTGCAATTTTGTTTTCTATTTTATTTGTGGCGTTCATTTCAGCGCCATCAATAATTGTTGCAGTAGACGAAAATGTAGATGTATCTATATTCTATAGCATTACGGAAGAAGAAAATGAAAGTTTTAAATTCCCGCTCTCTAATAGTGATTTTAATGAACTAGAGAATTTATACGCTACAAATGCTCAAGATTATTTGGGGTATTATTTCAAGAATTATTCAAAACCCCATTTAAATCTCATTTCACCTCCACCCGATTACAACATCATATAATTTCGTGATTGGCTAATTAATTAGCCTCGTTTTTTATTAACTCTTCTAGTCTGAAACGGATTAGAAGCGCAATTATTTATATGTATGTTTAAAAATATTAAAAGCGACTTACCAGCGAGTATTGTCGTGTTTTTTGTTGCCTTACCTTTATGTTTAGGTATAGCTCTTGCCAGCGGAGCGCCCTTGTTTTCGGGATTAATAGCTGGTATTATTGGAGGAATTGTTGTTGGTGGTTTAAGCGGCTCTAAAATAGGTGTAAGTGGGCCTGCAGCGGGTTTAGCGGCCATTGTTTTAACTGCTATTGGAACTCTTGGCGGTTATGAAAACTTTTTAGTAGCCGTTGTTTTAGGTGGTGCTATTCAGTTATTATTTGGAGTTTTAAAAGCGGGTATTATTGGGTACTATTTCCCATCTTCCGTAATTAAAGGTATGCTAACTGGGATTGGAATTATCATTATTTTAAAGCAAATACCTAACTTTTTTGGTTATGATGAAGCATCAGCTTGGGATTTAGAGTTTTTTGAAATTGATGGTGGAAATACCTTTTCTGAACTTTTTGCGGTGTTAAGTAACATTCACCCTGGAGCGGCTTTAATAGGAATAGTTAGTTTGTTATTACTTGTATTTTGGGAGAAAATATTAAGCAAAAAATCAAAGCTTTTTGAACTGATACAAGGACCATTTGTTGTGGTGGTTTTAGGAATTATTTTTTATACACTTTTTCAAGATCATGACTTTCTTTCCATTGGAAATAAACACATGGTTAGTGTTCCAATTCCGGAAAATGCTACCGATTTTTTAAATCAATTTAGCTTCCCAAATTTTTCAGTAATTACCAATGTGGATGTGTGGGTAACGGCCTTTACTATTGCCTTGGTGGCAAGTTTAGAAACGTTGTTATGTGTGGAAGCTTCGGATAAAATTGATCCAAATAAAAACGTGACACCAACCAATAGAGAACTATTGGCACAAGGGACAGGAAATATGATTTCGGGGTTAATTGGTGGTTTGCCAATAACACAGGTAATCGTTAGAAGTTCGGCTAATATTCAGTCGGGTGGAAAAAGCAAATTATCAACTATTTTACATGGCTTTTTATTGTTAATTTCAGTGGTATTAATTCCTAAATTACTCAATATGATTCCCCTATCTGTTTTAGCTGCCATTCTTTTGCTTGTTGGTTATAAGCTGGCTAAACCAACCTTATTTAAAGATATGTATAATTTAGGTTGGAAACAATGGGTACCCTTTATTGTTACGGTTGTGGGTATTGTGTTTACGGATTTGTTGTTTGGCATTGGATTAGGATTAATGGTTGGTGTTGTAGTTATTCTCTTAAAAAGTTACCAAAATTCGCACTTTCTTCATATTGAAGATAAGAGCAATGGAAAACATAAAATAAAAATGACACTTGCTGAAGAAGTAACCTTCTTTAATAAAGGAGCTATTCTTAAAGAATTGGAGAGTTTGCCAAGAGACACGTATTTAGAACTAGACCTTATTAATACAAGGTATTTAGATCATGATATCATTGAGATTTTAGAAGATTTCCTGTATAAAGCGGAAGAACGAAATATTAGTATAAAGCTTTTATCTAAACGTGGTATTGTTGAAAATCCATCTAGTTTTATTTCATTTTTCAATGAAAATCAGAAATCAAAAATAAGCTTAAGTTAATTCAAATAAACCTTAAAAAATTAAAACCGTTTAAACATTGGCCCGTTACGATATTTAAAAAAATGTGACGAGAACGTATTGAAAGCATTGCAAAATAAATGCGTCGTCCTTATAATTTTTAATACTTTTAGCGTGTGAAAACAATGTCTTAAACAAAATTGTATACTATTAAATATTAAAATTTATGAATTTAAAAACAGTTTTCGAAAACAATAAGTCCTGGATTCAGGGCAAACTAGATGTTAGTTCAGATTATTTTAAAGATTTAAGTGATGGGCAAAATCCAGAACTTTTATATATAGGATGTTCTGACAGTCGTGTTACGGCTGAAGAATTAATGGGTGCAGCTCCTGGAGAAGTTTTTGTACACAGAAATATTGCTAATATGGTAATTAGTATAGACCTTAATGTCATGTCTGTAGTAAACTATGCCATTGACCATCTTAAAGTTAAGCATGTTATTGTTTGTGGTCATTATGCTTGCGGTGGTGTGAAAGCCGCTATGCAGTCTGCAGATTTAGGGATTTTAAATCCATGGTTGCGTAATATTCGGGATGTATATAGAATTCACAGAGTGGAACTAAATGCTATTGAATGTGAAGACAAGCGTTATGATAGATTGGTTGAACTTAATGTGCAAGAACAGTGTGTCAACTTAATTAAAACAGCTGCTGTGCAAAAAGCGGTTCGTGATAGAGGGTTAGAAGTTCATGGTTGGGTTTTTGATATCCACACCGGAAAATTAATTGATTTAAAAATTGATCTTGAAAAATATCTTGATGATATTCAAGAGATTTATCATTTGGATTAAATAAAAAAAAGCCGCTTCAATTGAAGCGGCTTTTTTTTATGGATAATCATTCTGAAAGCTGATGATAACTTATTGTAATAGGCTATAAACAAATTCAGGATGGCCACGTTCTCCATCAGCATTTGTTAGTGCTAAAAATTTCAATTTGTATAAATTACCTTCTGTATCGTTAACTATGTAAAAAACATTTTCTTTTAGGGAAGGTAAAGTTCCTGGTCCACCACCGTTTCTCCAGCTACTTCCAATAGAACGTTGATCGTTACTAAAGTTTGTGTCTACAACATTGGCTAGTGTAAAGTTATCATAACTTAATTCGGTTTCCACATCGGTATCAATCATATAAGCCGTGGCATCTGCTTTACTATTATTTACTACAAAATCCGTATAACCATAAGCGCCGTATCCTATAATTTCATTGGTAAACACAGTAAAGTTTAAATCCCATTCCGTTTTTGCAGGCTCCACGCTAACTTCAGATTCTGTATCAAAACTAAAAAACGTAAAATTGTAATTTGTGTCTTTAGAAATAGTCACGGTGTTATGAGTTGTAGCCTCTAAATCCGCATATTGTAAAACGTAATCGTTTCCGCTTTTAGTAACACGAATTTTTTTCCAGCCTCTTGGATTGCCTGAAACTTCTACGCTACCATTGACTGGCGTTTCGGTGCTTACTTCATAACCTAAATTAACCAAATATACATGGTTTGAAATAGCATCATCAGAAATAGCCTTAATTACAGTCCCGTCAATATTACCAAAAGGTGCATCTATAAAACCAGCACTAACATCTTCAAAAGTACCTACGGCCACTTGCGGTTGTAAGGTTTGAACTTCGATGGATGATGCATTCACGGCATCAATATCTGAAGCAGAAAGTTCGGCAGCTGCCATATAAATAGAACCATTTATGGCCACTCTAAAATCGGAACCTGAATAAAAACCTAAATCCCAAGTATCTCGTTGTACAGATGTTGTTGTGTTTGTGCTTAAATCAATATAAATTTGATTAGGCTCGTTTGGGCCTCCAATTTGAGGTGCAATTGAAGCACCTTCAATAACAACGTTAATAGGTCCTGATGGTGTGTTATCGTCGTCACTACTACAACTAAAAGTAGTAAATAAAGCGACTGTAAATAGTGCAGATAAAAATTTGTTAATCATAATATATATAGTGTTTAAAGGTTTAATTTATATAATAGTTTTAAATAAAATGAACGTCCGTAACCCAAGGTTAAATTGGAAGTGTTTCCACCATGAGAACCGCCATCTGAAGCAGAATTACGAATATCAACAGATGTAATATCTAGTAAGTTTCTTGCGCCAAGTGTTACTTGAAATGTGTTTTTGAAAAATTCTTTTTTAATGGATGCATCCAGCCAACTATAGCCATCAACAGTTTGTTGTGTAAAAATGTTATTTCCTTCATTATCTACGTCACCATTGGCGGCAAAATCTTTTTGTTCGCCATTATACTTATATAGCATGGTAAAGTAAGTGTCCCATTTTTTGGCATAATAGGTAGCACTTGAATTAATTTGGTAGGAAAACAAAAAATCATCGTTGGCATTAACTTCATCATCTAAAACCCGCGAAATTCCTTGCAATGTCGCTCCTAAATTAAAAGTCCAATTATCCGCTTTTATACTGTTATTAAGGGTTGCACCCATTAACTTATAGCTATTAATGTTTATATATTGGTATTGCAATGGCGTTGTATTTACAATAGCCAAATCAATCTTATCTTGTAATGATATGTAGTTTATTTTGAATTCATTAACCAAAGATAAATCGTTAAACCAGCTACGCTTTTTCACATTAAAAAAGGCGGTATAACCGTTTTCGGGTTTTAGGTTTTCATTCCCACGGACATCATGATTAGAATCTACAAAGTAATAATACAGTTCTTCAAAGCTTGGTGTTCTATAGGAGCTTCCTAATTCGGCACGTAGTTCAAAACCGTGTTCAAACAGGTAACGCGCACTTAAAGACCCTAGTAATTTAGACTTGAAAAGGGAGTTATGGTCGTACCGCATACCAGGTCTAACGGAAAATTTTTTGCTAAAACGGTATTCTCCGGAAGCATAACCTGCCAAACTAGTTACCGATTGTAGTTTATCCATTTGGGTTTCATTTCCCGAGGCCTGGGTATCAAAACCTTCAATATAACGTAATTCGTAGCCTAATTGAAAGTTGAATTTATCTGTTTTAATTAAGTTATTTATGGCACCATTGGAGAAAAGAACTTTCGTAGATTGGTAGGTTTCATCTATTTCATTATCTTTTTTTTCCGTAAGAATATAATACGTAAAATCATTTAAATTTCGTTCTTGCTGTTGGTACGAAAAGGATGCTTTATAATTAATACCCGATTGTAATTGGCCAGATACATTTAAATTATTTACAAACCGATTCGTTTTGTAAACCCGATCGTTGGTTGTGGGGTTAATGGTTTGTGAAGCAACATCAGGATTGGTTCTAACGGAACGATTGTAAAAGTTTAATTCTTCATTAAAATAATCAAATCGGTAGTTCAAGTTAAAGGCTTCAGACTGATAGTTAACTAAAGCATTGCTGTTTATTTGTGTTTTTGGTAGCCATTCATACCCGCGTAAATTATCTGTTCCGTAGTAATCTTTCCCTTGCCTTTCTCCAAAATAACCAGCAAATTGATTACGGTTAAAACCCACTCTAGCAAACCATTTATCATTAATATTGTGAGATACATTTACCAGTTGTATATGGCGGCCTTCATCAAACCAAGCGTACTCATTACCTACGGTCTCTTCTTGAATTCCTGTTTGTATTTCCCATTTCCCATCAATTGCTTTTTTGGTAATAATATTAATAACTCCAGAAACAGCATTGGCGCCATATTCTACACCCATAGCACCTTCTACAATTTCTATGCGCTCAATATCATCTAAATTTATTTGGGTTAAATCAATATTATTTCCAACGCCATTATCACTAACTAAAGGAATATTATCAATTAGAATGGTGAAATACTGCTGATCTAATCCAAAAAACGAAATATTAGATTTCCCGGTTTGGGCGCTGGGAAGGATCGTTAAATTTAAATTGAAGTTTAATAAATCGGCTATGTTATTAGCTGCCTGACTTTCAATTTGCTGCCTCGTGATTACGGTTACATTATGAACCGATTTTTTTATGGACTGCGGATTATATTGGCCAGTAATAACCACCTCACTTAATTGTTCTGTTTTAGTAGAATCTGTTTCTATTTCTTGTGAATAAATAAATGGACTCAAAAAAAGCAGAAAAAAAAGTGAAAAGTTATTTTTATTTAGACTCATTCTTTATAGATTTGCTGCAAATATAAAATCTTATTTTAATTCAATCTAAATAAGAATAAAAAAATTTTGAATTAAGTCCAAATAAAAAAATAAAACTCTAAAAATGAAACAAGTAGCTTTAACCACACTTTTATTAGTAGCATTATTTACACAAATTCATGCACAATCTAAACTACAACAAGATCAAAAAGCCATCAAAAACATGTGTGGTTGTTATGAAGTGAACTTTAATTTTGCGGAAACTTTTGAATATTCTGGTGATTCAACTTACATGCCATCGGCAACAAAACATGATAAAGGAATAGAGTGGGTAGAGCTGGTTCAAGATGATGCCGATAAAATTGTCATGCAGCATTTATTAATTGTTGGATCTAAAGAGCGTCCATATATTGTAAAGCATTGGCGACAAGATTGGGAGTTTGAAAACACCAATTTATATGTTTATGACCATGATAACAAGTGGAACTTTGTAACACTTCCAAAAGAAGACGTGGCTGGTCAATGGACACAGCGCGTTTTTCAAGTTGATGATAGTCCGCGTTATGAAGGATCTGCCACTTGGGTTCATATCGATGGAAAAAGTTATTGGGAAAATACCACTACAGCACCTTTAGCAAGACGAGAATACACAACACGTAGTGATTATAATGTAATGAATAGAACCAACAGACATGAAATTGTTGCCAACGGTTGGATTCATGATCAGGATAACGATAAGGTTATTCGTGAAACTGGAAAGGAAGACGTGATTTTGGCTCAAGAAAAAGGACATAATACCTACGTGAAAATTGACGATAGCGAATGTAAAGCGGCCCAAGACTATTGGGCAAAGAACAAAGAGAAATGGGTAATTGTTAGAGCTAAATGGGATGCTGTTTTTGCACGAAACACAAATTTAATGTTGGAAGAAAAAGTAGATAACAAAACCATGTTTAAATATTTATTGGATGATGAGAACTATAAAACTTCGGAAACTATCAACCCAATTATTGATGCATTTGTAAAATAAGAATACTATGAAAATTAAATCTATAATATACGCCTTAATCCTAGTTTTAAGCCTTCAAAGCTATGCTCAGGATAATGTGTTTTTAAATCGCGATTTTTGGAGCAACAAACCATCTGTGGAAGATGTAGATGTCCAAATTAAAGCAGGACATGATATAACGCAAGCTAATAGCAATAATTTTGACGCCGTTGTATATGCTATTTTGCAAGATGCACCCAACGAAACCATTCAATACATTCAATCCTATAATGGAAATGACGTCAATAAATTAACCCATGACGGACGAACCTATATTTTTTGGGCCGCTTACAAAGGTAATACCGAAATCATGCAATACCTTTTAAAGAAAGGTGCCAAAACGGATATAACCGATGATAAAGGAAATACTATTTTAAATTTTGCAGCTGGTTCAGGACAAACCAATACCAAAGTATATGATATGTGTTTGGCACATGGTGCCAATTTAAAATCGGATCTTACACCGTCAGGAGCCAATGCACTACTACTAGCAGCTCCTTTTGATACCAATTTTAAACTCATCAATTATTTTACATCTAAAGGCCTCGATATTCAAAGTGTGGACTCCAATGGGAATGGCGTTTTTAATTATGTTGCGAAAACTGGTAACAAGGAATTATTAAATCAATTAGTAGAGAAAGGTGTTAAAGGAAATAACCAAGCCTTTATTTTTGCTGCCCAAGGAACCCGGAGCCACACCAATGATTTAGACTTTTACACCTATTTAGAAGAAGTAGGATTAAACCCCAATACGTCTTCAAAAGAAGGCGAAACACCTTTGCATATTTTAGCGGCTCGTAGTAAAGATCTAGACTTGATACGCTATTTTATAAAAAAAGGAGTTGATGTAAATCAAGCGGATGCTGATGGAAATACAGCCTTCTTAAACGCAGCTTACCGAAATAATTTAGAAGTCATTACCATTCTTAACAAACAGGTAAAAGATATTAATGCGGTGAACAAGAAAGGTGAATCTGCATTAGCCTTAGCTCTTAAAAACAATACCTTTCAGGTGGTTGATTTCCTAATAGAAAACAAAGCAGAAGTTTCGGTTATTGATGCCAATGGAAACAATATTATAGCGTATGTTATGGAATTCTTTACTGTTAATAATCAAAAGGAGTTTGAACAAAAAATAGCCTTAATTAAAGCTAATGGAATAGATATTACCAAACCTCAAAAAAATGGAAATACGTTATTTCATTTAGCCGTTTTACAAAATAACTTGGACTTAGTAAAATGGGTAAACACCTATCCTGTTAATGTAAATGCAAAAAATAGTGAAGGTAATACAGCTCTGCATTTGGCTGCTATGCGTGCTAAAAATTCAGACATATTAAAATATTTAGTTTCAATAGGCGCTAAAACGGATGCGGTAACAGAATTTGATGAAACCGCTTTCGATTTGGCATCGGAAAATGAGATTCTAAAATCCAGTAAAAGCAATTTAGATTTTTTGAAGTAGTTAATTGAAAACCTGTTAGTCTTTCATCAACCTAGCAGGTTTTAGTAAAATTAGAAACCATGAAAATAAAACATATAATACTTGTTAGTTTTTTAACCTTTGGATTATTATCCTTTACAACCATTGCAGATTCTACCAAATACAAATGTATGATTCAAATGACGAATTATACAGGTGAAGCTGCGTATGTAGTTATTTCCTTGATAAATCCAGATGGCGAATACGAAAAAACCCTATACGTACAAGGAGATGACAGCGAATGGTATCATGATATAACGGACTGGTGGAAATTCTACGGAAAAAAACGTAGCAATATAGATGCCATTACTGGAGCAACTATTGCTGGAGGCGCCAGAACTATTAGTGTTATAGATATTGAAGATTCTAAAATTGATGCTGGTTATAGCATCCGTTTTGAAACAGCCGTTGAGGATCAGGAATATTACACCAAAGATGTGGAATTTCCATTGACTTCTGAAACAGTAAAAAGCAAGAAAGAAGGCAGCGGATTTATTCGTTATGTTCGGATGATGCCAAATTAATTTTTTTGAACTTATAATTAATACGTTTGGTTTATGACCATTTCAATTTGGAGATACAGTCACCTTGCCTTGGCCGTGTCTTCTTTTGTTTTTATTCTTTTAGCCTCCATAACAGGAATTATTTTGGCGTTTCAGCCTATTTCTGAACAAATTCAACCTTTTAAATCGGCTGATTTTGAAACCATAACGGTAGCCGAAACTATTTCCACATTAAAGCAAACCTATCCGGAAATTATAGATGTTCAAATCGATGCTAATGATTTTGTTTTAGCTTCTGTAATTACCCATGAAGGCGATAGTAAAACTGGTTATATCAATCCGAAAAACGCTGAATTTCTTGGCGATAAAATAGATGTTTCACCATTTTTTCAATGGGTTACTAACTTCCATAGATCCTTATTTTTAAAAAGCACAGGACGCTTTTTTGTTGGTTTTTGTTCGTTCCTTTTATTTTTAATTGCGGTTTCGGGTTCTATTCTAATTGTAAAAAGACAACGTAGTTTTAAAAAGTTCTTTTCAAAAATTATCAATGAGAACTTTAATCAATATTGGCATATTGTTTTAGGACGTTTGTCTTTAATTCCCATAATTATTATCACCATTTCAGGTGTGTATGTGTCTTTAGAGAAATTTGATTTACTACCAACTTCCAATACCACACACAATATTGATTTTGATGCTATTTCAGCTACACCAGAATTACCGGTTGAAGATTTCGCTGTGTTTAAAAACACACAGCTCTCTGAAGTTCGCGCCATAGAATTTCCGTTTTCTGATGATGTGGAAGATTATTACACCCTAGCATTAACTAATCAAGAAGTAGTAATTAATCAATTTACAGGTGAAATTTTAAGTGAAATTAAGTATCCGCTTGTTACTTTTTATTCCGAGTTAAGCCTGAATTTACATACGGGAAAAGGCAGTATTTTATGGTCTGTTATTTTAGCGCTTGCTACGGCAAACATCCTGTTTTTCATTTATTCAGGATTTGCTATGACAGTAAAACGCCGAAAATCTAAACTTAAAAATAAGTATAAAAAGGATGCATGTGAGTTTGTTATTCTAGTAGGATCAGAAAACGGAAGTACCTTACCGTTTGCTAATGTTTTACATGAGCAACTTTTAGAAGCTGGTAAAAAATCTTACATTACAGAATTGAATAATTATACAACTTTTAATAAGGCAGAACATCTAATTATTCTAACCGCAACCTATGGTCAAGGAGATCCACCAACCAATGGGATTAAATTTTTAGAGCTTTTAAAAACAACCCAACAGCCACGTACCTTACAATATTCCGTCGTTGGTTTTGGTTCTTATGCCTATGCTGATTTTTGCAAATTTGCCTTGGATGTAGATAAAGCTATGCAAACCGAATTCAAGCAATTTTTACCTGTTTTTACTATTAATGATAAATCGGTTGATGCTTTTAAACAATGGACAAATTCGTGGACGGAAAAAATACATGTTCCTGTTCAAATTGCAGAAGAAAAATTAGTTGCTAAACCAAAATTAACCAATTCACTGACGGTTGTTCACAAAACAGACGTAGCGGATAATCCAGATCAAACATTTATACTGACACTGAAAGCCAAACAAGCCAAACGGTTTGTTTCTGGCGATTTGCTTGCCGTTTATCCAGCTAATGATTATCGGGAACGTCTATATTCTATTGGAAAAGTAGATGGACATATTCAACTAAGTGTCAAATTTTACGACAATGGATTAGGTTCTAATTTTCTAAACGGTTTTAGTTTGGGCAGTACCTTTAAAGCACGCATTATTAATAATGCGGCTTTTCATTTTCCTAAAAAAGCACCACATGTCGTGATGATTGCTAATGGAACTGGTATTGCTCCATTTTTAGGAATGTTAAATGCAAACACCAAACTAAAAACAGTGCATTTGTATTTCGGATTACGGACCAACGAATCTTACAAATTATTCAAATCGCAAATAGAAGGCTATTTAAATACTCAAAAATTAGCCCGTTTGGAATTAGCACTATCACGCGAAACCAATAATAATTATGTTCAAAATTTACTTTTAAGAGATTCTGAATTTATGGCAGCTACGCTAAAAAACAAAGGTGTTTTAATGTTATGTGGCTCATTAGCTATGCAAAACGATGTGCTCAAAACCTTGGAGCTTATTTGTGAAAAACACCAATTAGAAGGGCTGCATATCTATCAACAAAACGGACAAATTCAATCGGATTGCTATTAAGATTCTGGTATTAATTCTGCCTCAGTTGTTTCTTCCACTTCTTGATTTTCAGCTGATTTTATTACAAATGGAAAAATCATGGGAGCAATGGATTTTACGGGCTTGTAAAGTATAGCGTTTTCCGTATTTTCGTCATCTACAAAAGTAATCGTGGTATTCATAGCATCAAAAATATTGAGTAACACACTTAAAATTAATGCCATTTTCACCACACCAAAAAGCCCACCTAATAACTTATTTAAAATTCCTAAAGCAGCAAAATCCGCTAGTTTAGTCAAGGCTTTGCCTGCCAAAGCAATAACTAAAACAATCACAATAAAGGTGATGGCAAATGCAGCTACATTAATGGTTTTTTCATCCCAATCCACATAATCCATAAGTAATTCTGCTGCGTAAAAACTAAAGTGAATGGCACCATAAATTCCAGCAATTAAAGCGACTAGTGAGGCAATTTCAACAAAGAAACCTTTTAGAAACCCACGCACAAGTCCTAAACCTAAAAATGCCACTAAAATGATATCAATTACGGTCATATTACATTAGAATTTCGTCAAATATAAGTTAACTTTGCCAAAATAAAACTGAATATGAAATTGAAGTTCGACTTCAAATTCATTTTCAACTTCAATTTAAAACATGTCTAGAGACGAACAATTAAAAGAACGATGGGAACAAGTAGTGCAAAAATTGTCTGCACAATTTGCTGATGGTGATAAACTGGATTTAGATGCTATAATTTATTTAATTGGTGTGCAAGAGCTAGGTCAGTTGGATAGAAAATTTAAAAAAGATCATAAATTAGATTTGATGCATATTGCTATTTGTCGCCTTTTGGAACCTTATGGTTATTATGAATTTGATTATTATGATGATGACAAATGGCCACATTATAAGGTGAAAGAACAATTGCCAGCCTTAAAAGCAGGTGAACAAAGTGTACTGATGAAAGAAGCTATTGTAAGTTATTTTATTGAAGTGGAGTATATAAAATAAGAATTATTAAATTTGCACTCATTTTCAATGAAATCATGATAGATAAGATAAAAGAATTAATTGCCGAAGCGGAAGCATTTCAAGCAAAATCTAAAGAGGAAGTCGAAGCATTTCGAATTAAATTTTTAGGAAAAAAAGGCGTGCTTAATGATTATTTTAAGGAGTTTAAAAACGTAGCTAACGATCAGAAAAAGGAGTTTGGTCAGGTTATTAATGCGCTTAAAAAAACAGCAGAAGATAAAGTAGCAGCACTTAAGGAGGATCTGGAAAACAATGAGGAGTCGGCCGGTTCGTTTGATGACTTATCTCGTCCAGGCGATCCAATTGAAATTGGTGCAAGACACCCTATTTCATTAGTAAAAAATCAGATTATTGATATTTTTTCACGCATTGGTTTTAATGTTAGTGAGGGTCCAGAAATTGAAGATGATTGGCATAACTTTACCGCGTTAAATTTGCCAGAATACCATCCAGCACGAGATATGCAGGATACCTTTTTTATACAAACAGATCCAGACATTTTATTACGTACACATACCAGTTCGGTACAGGTGCGTTATATGGAAAACAATAAACCACCTATTCGGACAATTTCTCCAGGTCGTGTGTATAGAAATGAAGCAATTTCATCGCGATCGCATTGTTTTTTCCACCAAGTTGAAGGTTTATATATTGATAAAGACGTGAGTTTCTCCGATTTAAAACAAACCCTTCAATATTTTACAACTGAAATGTTTGGAAAAAGTAAAATTCGTTTACGTCCATCCTACTTTCCGTTTACAGAACCGAGTGCTGAAGTAGATGTGTATTGGGGATTGGAAACCGAAACCGATTACCGTATTACTAAAGGAACGGGCTGGTTGGAAATTATGGGATGTGGTATGGTGGATCCTAATGTATTGGAAAACTGTGGTATAGACTCTAAAGAGTATTCCGGTTTTGCATTTGGTATGGGAATCGATCGTATTGCTATGCTATTACACCAAATTGGCGATATCCGTTTGTTAAGTGAAAACGATGTGCGTTTTTTAGAGCAATTTAAATCTGCTTTATAAATTAATCTTCAAAATATACTGTTCAAAAGCCGATGAAATCATCGGTTTTTTTTATTTAACAATTTTTTAACTTCGGTTAGTTCGGTTATTTCCGAACTAACCGTAATTTTGCATTCTTATTATATTAAAATGGAGAAAGAATTAATCGTTAAGAAAAACCAGTTAGTTGAAAAACTAGGCGTTAACTTTGAACATAGTGAGCAGCTAGCACCTGTTGCTGCGCGTATTTTAGCTTTTATAATACTTACAGGAAAGGTAGGCGCCACTTTTGAGGATTTGGTATCCAATCTTTGTGCTAGCAAGAGTACTATTTCAACGCATTTAAATCACCTTCAAGACTTAAATAAAATCTCGTATTTCACAAAAATGGGAGATCGTAAAAAGTATTTTATTATTAATGCAGATACCTTAGTACAACATGTTAACGACATGGTATCAAAATGGGAATTGGAGAAAGAACTACATGAAGAAGTTGCTGATTATAAAACACAAATTAATAATTTGGAAAGCACGACTTCCGAGTTGAAATTCGATTTAACATATCACGAAAATTATATAAACTATCTAAATCTAGCTATGACATCTATGTTGGAATTGAAATCCAAAGTAGTTGCTATGAAATCTTAAACATAACCAAAAATGAAAAAAAACACATTTAATATTTTGATTCCTAGTGTATTAGTTTTTGCGCTTTTTAGCTGTGGAAATAAAGAAGAACAACAAAAGCCACGACCAGCAATGCCATATCCTGTTGTTGAGGTTTCTAAACAAACGGTTATTACGCACCAAGACTTCCCTGCTAGTATTGAAGGTGAAGTAAATAGTGAGGTGCGACCAAAAATTTCAGGATATATTAAAGAAGTGCTAGTTACAGAAGGGCAAGCCGTAAAGCAAGGTCAAGTAATTTTTAAACTGGAAACACAAACTTTAAGTCAGGACGCTCAAGCTGCAAAAGCGAATGTGAATGCGGCTCAAGTTGAAGTTAATAAACTTAAGCCTTTAGTGGAAAAAAACATTATTAGTAGTGTTCAATTGGAAACCGCTAATGCTAAATTGTTACAAGCGCAAAGTGCTTATAATAGTATTGGTGCAAATATTAATTATGCTAATGTGCAAAGTCCGGTTGATGGTGTTGTAGGTTCTATAAACTTTAGAAAAGGTGCGTTGGTAAGTGCTCAAGATCCCATGCCACTAACAAATGTATCCGCAATTGATGATGTATATGCCTATTTTTCTTTAAACGAAAAAGAGTTTATTACGTTCATGGAAGAGGCAGAAGGTGAAACAGGGGAAGAAAAAATCAAGCTTTTCCCAGAAGTTAAATTGCGTTTAGCTAACGGCCAAATATATGAGCATTCCGGGAAAATTGAAACCATTGCAGGAGACATTAATGTTCAAACTGGAACGATAACATTTCGGGCCAAATTTGATAATAAAGCAGGTTTACTCCGTAACGGTAGTAGTGGAACTATTTTAATTCCTAGAACGTATGAAAATGTTTTAGTGGTGCCATCAGAATCTACTTTTGAAAGACAAGGAAAGAATTTTGTATATAAAGTTATTGGCGATTCACTAGTAGATAAACCCATTGCTGTTTTAAGGTCTACAAACCGCATGTATATAGTTAGTGGCGGGCTAGAAGTAGGTGAAACTATTTTAGCAAAAGGACTCAATAAAGTAAGTCCTGGTATTAAAATTACACCCATTAAGAAATCATTAGATAGTATTATTAACTCCTTTGATACGGTATTTAAATAAGACTAATTATGTTAAAGACATTCATTGAAAGACCCGTTTTATCAACGGTAATTTCCATTATAATAGTTATTCTCGGTATTTTAGGACTACTTCAATTACCAGTCACCCAATACCCAGATATAGCACCACCAACGGTTCAAGTAAATGCTTCTTATCCAGGAGCGAATGCTGAAACAATTCTAGAAAGTGTAATTGTTCCTATTGAAGAGCAAATTAATGGTGTAGAAGGCATGACATATATTACCTCTACAGCTAGTAACTCGGGTAGCGCTTCAATTCAAGTGTTTTTTGAGCAAGGTTACGATGCCGATATTGCCGCAGTTAACGTACAAAACAGAGTAGCGCGAGCAAATGCTTTATTACCAGCGGAAGTTATTCGTGCGGGCGTTATTACGCAAAAGCAGCAAAACTCAGCTTTATTATTTGCCGCGGTTTATTCTACCAATCCAGAATATAATGACACCTATATTCAAAACTATGTTAACATTAATATTAAACCAGAGATACAGCGTATTAATGGTGTTGGCGCTTTAAATGTTTTTGGAGCTAAAGATTATTCCATGCGTATTTGGTTAGATCCCGTTAAAATGGCTGCTTATAAAATTGAGCCACGGGAAGTAACACAAGCAATTAACGAGCAAAGTTTAGAAGCTGCTGCTGGTTCTTTTGGACAAAATAGTGGAGAATCTTTTGAGTATGTTGTAAAATATAAAGGGCGATATAAGGAAGCTAATGAATACGAGGATATCGTAATTAAGGCTTTAGGAAATGGTCAGTTTTTACGGGTAAAAGATGTAGCAAAGGTGGAGCTAGATGCTTTTTCGTACTCATCAATATCTAAAACAAATGGAAATGCGGCTGTTAACTTTGGGGTTTATCAAACGCCTGGCTCTAACGCCCAAGAAATTATTGAGAATATCTATGTTAAATTGGACGAGCTGAAAAAAGACTTTCCAGAAGGTATGGATTATATTATTAACTATGATACCAATAAGTTCCTAACGGCATCTGTGGATAAAGTAGTAAATACCTTATTGGAAGCCTTTCTATTAGTGTTCCTAGTGGTATTTATATTCTTACAGGATTTTAAATCGACATTAATTCCCGCCATCGCCGTTCCAGTTTCCATTATTGGTACCTTCTTTTTCCTGAATATGTTGGGGTATTCTATAAATCTATTAACGCTATTTGCATTAATTCTAGCCATTGGTATTGTGGTGGATGATGCTATTGTGGTTGTAGAAGCCGTTCATGCCAAATTAGAAGATGGCTATACCAATGCCAAGGAAGCATCTATTTCGGCCATGAGTGAAATTACTGGTGCTATTATTTCTATTACGCTAGTCATGATGGCGGTTTTTATACCTATTACATTTATTCAAGGACCATCTGGTGTATTTTATGAGCAGTTTGGTGTTACATTAATGATTGCCATATTTATTTCGGCCGTAAATGCTTTAACATTAACACCTGCTTTATGTGCTATTTTCTTAAAGCCTCATAAAAAGGAGGATGAACATAAAAAGAAAAAACGCTCGTTGATGCAACGTTTTTACGATGCTTTTAACGCAGGGTTTAATGCAACAACGGCAAAATACGCCAAATCTGTAGGGTTTTTAATCAGACATAAATGGATTACCATCATCATTTTAGGTTTAAGTATTTTTGGAATTATTGCAGCAGATAAAGTAATCCCAACAGGATTTGTTCCTGCTGAAGATAGAGGTATAATATTTATGAATGCGGAATTACCTCCTGGATCATCTTTAGACCGTACGTTTGAGGTAAATAAACAATTAGAGGAAGCTATTAAAGGCGTTGATGGTATTAAAGGTGCATCGTTTATTAGTGGTCAAAACTTTTTCTCTGGTGCAGGTAGTTCAAATGCCATGGGCTTTATTATTTTAGAATCATGGGATGATCGTGATACCGATGCCACGACTGTTAATGCCATTATTGGTCAGTTGTTTCAAAAAGCCGCTATGATTCCAGATGCTAATATTATCTTTTTTACACCACCTAGTGTACCTGGTTTTGGTAGTGCAGATGGTTTTGAAATGCGCTTATTAGATAGAAATGCAAGACCATTAACAGAACTTGATGATACAGCTAACGATTTTGTGCAGCTATTAAATCAGAAACCTGAAATTGCCTTTGCATCAAATTCATTTAGTACCAATTTCCCGCAATTACAATTAGATATTAATGCGGAACGTGCTAAAGAAGCCGGGATTTCAACTAGTGCTATTTTATCAGCGCTTCAAGGTTATATTGGTGGTAATTATGTGGCCGATTTCAGTAAGTTTGGAAAACAATTCCGTGTATTTATACAAGCTTTACCGGAAGACCGTGTTGACGAAACTAGTTTAAATAGTATGATGGTTAAAACGCCAACAGGCGAAATGACACCAATTTCACAATATGTATCATTTAAACGGGTCTATGGTCCGCAAACGGTTAATCGTTTTAACTTATTTAACGCGGTTACAGTAAATGGTGCCGCAACACCAGGTTATAGTTCAGGTGATGCCATTAATGCCATTAACGAATTAGCTGAAAATAATTTACCAGAAGGATATCAAATAGCTTATTCAGGTATTACACGTGAAGAGATTGCGTCTTCAGGACAGTCTACAGTCATTTTTATGATTAGTATTTTGTTTGTGTTCTTCTTGTTAGCTGCACAATATGAAAGTTATTTATTACCATTAGTTATTATTTTCTCGTTACCAATTGGTGTAGCTGGAGCGTATTTAACAACCTATTTAGCTGGGTTGGAAAATAATATTTACTTCCAGATTGCCCTAATTATGTTATTGGGTTTACTAGCTAAAAACGCCATTTTAATTGTGGAGTTTGCTGTTCAACGCCGACAACATGGCTTGTCCATTGTAGATGCTGCTATTGATGGTGCTAAAGTCCGATTGCGTCCAATTTTAATGACATCCTTTGCATTTATTTTAGGTATTACACCATTGATGTTAGCCAAAGGTGTAGGTGCAGTAGGGAATAATTCTATTGGTACAGGTGCTGTTGGAGGCTTGTTAGTAGGTACTGTAGTTGGGGTCTTTGTAATACCGGTATTGTTTGTCATATTCCAATGGTTACAAGAAAAAATTACGGGTGCTCCAGTTGTTGTTAATGAAGAAATAAAAGAATAAAAAGGATGAAAAGAAGTATAAATAAAAGATGGATTTCTAGGGTTGCGGTTATAGCTGTGGTGGCCGTAACTATGCAAAGCTGTTTGGTTTCTAAAGATTACGAACGTCCTGATTTAGAAGATGAAACGGAAAATTTATTTCGTACAGATGAACTGCCAACAGATAGTATGTCCATGGCAGATGTATCTTGGAAAGCGGTGTTTACAGACCCGTTTTTAACGCAATATATTGAAGAAGGTTTACAGAATAATATTGATATTCGTATTGCTATTCAACAAATTATTGCTGGTGAAGCTTACATGAAACAAGGAAACGCGGGTTACTTGCCAACCTTAAGTGCTGGCGCATCGGTGGCACATCAGAAATTGTCTGATAATAGTCAGTTTGGGGCATTTACAAATGGTTCTATTGATCAGTATGAAGCCGTAGCTAACTTATCTTGGGAAGCCGATATTTGGGGAAAAATCCGGAGTAATAAACGGGCCTTTCATGCTGGATATTTAAAAAGTATTGCAGCACATCAAGCTGTAAAAACCAAACTTATTGAAAGTATTGCTACCACCTATTATACATTAGTGGCTTTGGATGCGCAATTGGAAATTACCAAAGAAACCATTGAAACTCGTAGAAAAACGGTTACGGCAATTGAGTCTTTAAAAGAAGCTGGACAAGTAACCCAGGTGGCCGTAGACCAAAACGTGGCCCAATACAACAATGCGCGCGTACTTCAAATTGAGATTGAGCGTCAAATTTTTAGAACGGAAAATGCGTTAAGTATTTTGTTGGCAAAACAACCGCAAACGTACCAACGAAGCACCTTAAGCGAACAGGAAATTACAACCGAAATGAAACTTGGTGTGCCTTACATTTTATTGCGCAACAGGCCAGATGTAATTGCCGCTGAAAATGATTTCATTCAAGCTTTTGAAATGACTAATGTTGCCAAAGCTAACTTTTATCCGTCCTTAACCTTAAGTGCATCGGGTGGATTTCAAAGTTTGGAGTTTCAGAATTGGTTTGATACCAGTTCACTTTTCGCAAATTTAGTAGGTGGGTTAGCACAGCCTATTTTTAATCAGCGTAAAGTTAGAACGCAATTCGAAGTATCTCAAGCGCAACAAGAGCAAGCCTTATTAAACTTTAAGCAAACTCTGTTGGTGGCAGGACAAGAAGTATCCGATGCCTTGTATAGCTATAAGGCAGAAGAAGATAAGTTCCAATTCCGTGAAAATGAAGTGGAAGCCTTGCGTCGTGCAGAATCTAATTCAGAAACCTTATTAGATAATGGGTATGCTAACTATTTAGATTTATTAACGGCTAGACAAAGTGTGTTGGTAGCAGAATTGAATACCATTGATAATAAGTTAGAACAATTGCTATCTGTTGTTAGATTTTACAAAGCACTAGGTGGTGGTTGGAAATAACGGAAGGACCACCATGTTATGATAAATAAGCAAGACATACTTTTGTGCTCCATTACCAACTTCACCAAGTTTGGTAGCAAACGGTTTACATTAGATGATCTGGCTTTGGAATTAGGCATTTCAAAAAAAACAATTTACCAGTATTTTAATGGTAAAGAAGCCTTGGTAGCTGAAAGTTTAAGCTACTTATTAGATAACTACGTGGAGGAGATTGAGGCTATTCAAGAGCGTGAAGATTTAGATGCCATTGAAAAAATAATTACCATTTATAAACGTGGGTTTGAATATTTAAAACACTTCAAGCCCGCGTTTTTATTTGGTATTAAAAAATACTATCCCAAAGCCGATGCGGTTTTTACAGCATTTTCAGATCGGTTAGTCAATACCATTATATACACCCTATTAGTAAAGGCCCAACAACAGCAAATAATTAAACCACGGGTAGATGTAGCTTTGGTTGCCAAATTATACATGTTGCGCGTAGATAATGTGGCCTTTAAGGACGATAATTTATTTAAAACCTACAGTTTATCTACCGTTTTAAACCACCTGATTATTTATAATCTGCGTGGCATTACAGTTTCTGGTTATTCTAACGCTTTTTTTGAATAGTTTTTTATTTTTGCATACACAAAGGTTTAGTAATACAAACATCATTAATTTAATCGTTCCACAAGGGAATACGTAGCTTATGAAAAAAGATATTATAATTCCAAAAGTAGATGGTGTTTATGTGGCGATTGTAAATGAATATAACGACATCTATAAAACTCAAGATTGGAACGCGTATATTATAAACGATAAGGCGGTGGATTTGGAAATGGTAATTATTGTTACCAGTGGCTATTCTCAAGATAAAGCGACGTCAATATTCAGAAAAAAGCTGGATAAACTTCCAGCCAAAAGCTATGCGAAAATTGAACTCATGCAGGAAGACTTATTTGCATTGAACAATCAGTTTCAAGTCACGTTTTTTGAAGGTAATACCATGTTTGATAAAACCTATCTCTTCCGAAAAAATACCATTAATTTAAAAGCCTTGCAAACCATTCCATTAATGGAAGCTAAAGGTGTTTTGGTAAAATAGTAATTCGGATAAGAATTTTTTTATTAACAATAGCCGTTTAAAAACAGCCCTGTATTTATGTTGTGGGTTATTCTTAAGAAGGTATAAAGTGAAGTACTGTGAATAAATATTTACTTCCGGTAAAAAAAACGTATTGATTCACTACCTTTTTGTATTAGCTTTGACCATAGAAAATTCAGTTTTGTGACCAAGGAGAATAACTAAAACCTTGAAATAACCATCAAAAAAACCAAGTAAAGCTCATGCATTTACCATTATTACAGGACATTTTAATTCTTTTAGTTTTTTCGGTAGCCATTGTTTTTGGTCTACAAAAACTCAAACTTCCTTCTATAATTGGTTTTCTGTTAACAGGAGTCGTTATTGGACCCTATGGATTAAGTCTTATTGAGGCCGTTGAACAAGTAGAAACACTTTCTGAAATTGGCGTTATTTTATTACTGTTTGTTATAGGAATGGAACTTTCCATCAAGCAATTAGTCTCCATCAAAAAAACGGTTTTTATAGGCGGATTTTTCCAAGTAGGAATTACCGTAGCCGTATCAGCCCTTATTTATTACCTATTAGGATTTTCTTGGAATGAAGCTGTATTTGTCGGTTTCCTGTTCTCTCTATCCAGTACAGCCATTGTTTTAAAAACCTTGCAAGATAGGCATGAAATATCAGCACCTCATGCCAGAAATGCCTTGGCCATTTTAATTTTTCAGGATATTATTGTCGTGCCTATGATGCTTGTTACACCAATGATAGCAGGAGAATCCTCCAACATAGGTGTAAGTATTTTATCGCTCTTGTTAAAATCGGGTATTGTAGTGGTTATTACCTATGTCAGTGCGCGCTATATTGTTCCTAGGTTAATGCATGCTGTGGCAAAAACCAATAGTAAGGAACTGTTTTTGTTAGTGACCATTACCATTTGCTTTGCGGTGGCATTCCTAACATCGGAAGCCGGATTATCATTAGCACTAGGAGCCTTTTTAGCAGGTCTTATTGTTTCAGAGTCTGAATATAGCCATCAAGCTACCAGTATTATTTTACCGTTTCGTGAGCTTTTTACAAGTTTCTTTTTCGTGTCCGTGGGGATGCTATTGGATTTAAACTTTTTCTTAAATAATATACCTATTATTCTCCTGTTATTAGTGACGGTTTTGATTCTTAAATCAGCCATTACAGCAGGCGCCGTTGCCATTCTGAAATACCCTGCTAAAACGGTAATATTAACAGGTTTATCGCTTTTTCAAGTGGGTGAATTTGCTTTTATACTTTCCAAAGTAGGCATTGAATACGGGTTGTTAACAACGGAAACGAATCAATATTTTCTATCCGTTTCTATCCTCTCCATGATTTTAACGCCGTTTGTTATTATTTTTTCGGGCACAATTGCGGACAAGCTTATAGGTGTCAGCAAAAAATTAGGATTGAATGGCACGACAGATCCGGAAATTGATTACGAAGAATTGGACAATCAGGATTTAGAAAACCATTTGGTTATTATTGGTTATGGTGTTAATGGTAGCAACTTGGCAAAAGCCGCAGCAGCTAACAATATTCCGTATGTGGTTATTGAAATAGATGCCGAAAAAGTAAAGCGTGAAAAACAAAAGGGTGTTCCTATTATTTTTGCAGATGCCACGGAAGATCATATTCTGGAAACGGTCAGACTTTCTTATGCTAGAGTAGCCGTAATAGCCATTTCAAATCATGTGGCTACCCAAAACATTATTAAAAGTATTCGGTCCCATTCGGATTCATTGTATCTGGTGGTTAGAACGCGATATGTTAAGCAAACGTCTGAATTATTCGCATTAGGTGCCGATGAGGTTATTCCGGAAGAGTTTGAAACATCCGTGCAAATATTTACCCACGTACTTCAAAATTTCCTGGTACCAGAAGATGATATTGAGCATCTGGTTGAAAATATTAGAGCTGATAACTACCAACTATTTAAAGGCGAATTAAAACGCCCAAAAACCTATAGGCCGAACAAGGAATTAGCCGATTTTAATATTACCTGTTTACGGATGAGTTCTGATAGTAATAAATTTATCGGGAAACCATTAAGTGAATTGAATTTAAGAGCCAAATATGGTATTAATGTTTTGGGTATCAAACGCAAAAATAATATGCTAGAAAGCATTCAACCAGATGAAATTATGATCCAAGGCGATGTGTTGTACATTCAAGGAAATCAGAGTAAAATTGAGCAGTTTCATAAAATGATTAAATAAACGGGCTCCTGCGAAGCATTGATTTATAATGTTCTCGTTAATTTGCATGTGACTAACCGTATAACATTTTTAGTAATATTTAAATACATCACCAATTTTAAAAACTAATATGACAAAATTAAAAAATAAAAAAGCCATTATTACGGGTGGCGGAAGAGGACTTGGAAAAGCAACAGCTCTGGCATTTGCCAATGAAGGAATTGATATTGCCATAACAGGTAGAAATGAAGCTGTTTTAAAAGAAACCGTTTTAGAACTAGAGGCATTGGGCGTAAAGGCTATTTATTCCGTATTTGATATCAGTGATTATGAATCTGTTAAAAATGGGATTAAAACTATTATCAATGAATTAGGTTCGGTGGATATTTTAGTAAATAATGCTGGTATTGCAGCCTTTGGAACGTTGAATGACATGGAAGTTGACCAATGGACGCAAATAATTCAAACCAACGTCATGGGAATGTATTACGTAACGAAAGAAGTTTTACCGTATTTAATAAATCAAAATGAAGGTGATATTATTAATGTTTCATCTACGGCTGGATTGAGTGGGAATGCTAGCACTTCTGCCTATTCAGCATCCAAATTTGCCGTTATTGGAATGTCTGAATCCTTGATGAAAGAAGTGCGTAAAAACAACATTCGCGTTTGTACCGTTACGCCAAGCACGATCGTGTCCGATATGTCTATTGGATTAGGAATTGCTAACAAAGATTCTGAAGAACGTGTTTTACAGCCTGAAGATTTTGCAGAATTACTTGTTGCTGGTTTAAAACTACCCAGAAGAGCCATGCTTAAAAGTGCTGCTTTATGGTCCACAAATCCATAAGTAATATACAAATCCGGCAGATATAATCAGCCGCCAGCACTGAACGCATAAAACATAATGTCAAGCACAAATAGAAAATAATTAGAAACAACAGCCTTTTTTAAAAGCACTGGTACGCATTTAGGTTTTAGTGGTATCTTTGCAGTATTCAATGGTATATTCCGCAGAAGAGTTTTTTCTATGTTATTAGATGTCCAAATTACCAAAAGCGCATAAATTTCTGGATCTTTCAGATTATGGAAGACCACTAGCACGCGTTATTGCAAACGCTTTACAACACACCGCATTTACGCCTGTTCATGTTACTATTGGTTTCATTATATCAGGGCTTATAGGGGTTTACTGTATTACCCAAGGATATTATTGGTTGGCGGCCTTCTTTTTAATTTTCAAGTCTATTCTAGATGCTGCGGATGGCGAATTGGCACGTGTAAAACAAAAACCTTCCTATACAGGTCGTTATTTAGATTCGGTTGCCGATATTGTTTTAAACGCCTTAATCTTTGTGGCCATTTGGTTCGTTAGTACTACCAATATTTGGATCTGCCTATTGGCATTTTTAGGCTTGCAATTACAAGGCACCTTGTATAACTACTACTATGTTATTTTAAGAAATAAATTTGACGGTGATACCACGAGTCGCGTTTTTGAATATGAAACGCCTATTGCATTACACGGCGAAAAGCAGAAACATGTGGATATTCTTTTTGGCTTGTACAAACTGTTTTATGGTGTTTTTGATAAGACTATTTACGCATTAGATCGTCAAGCAGACCAAGGTAAAACCATGCCTAATTTTTTAATGACGAGTATTTCTACCTTTGGATTAGGGTTTCAATTACTCGTTATATCCATCATGTTGGTATTAGGCTTAAAAGCGTTTATTCTGCCTTTCTTTTTAAGCTATACTGTTATGGTTTTTGTGTTTATAGGTATTCGGAAGTTTTTCTATTAAGTGCTTTCTTGTCAAGTTCATAGGGTAAAAATTCAGTATTCAGATTTATAAATCAGAAATGGATTTATCCTTACAAGCTACCTACATCTTTTCAAACCCAGAGTGCTACCTAATGGAAAGCAAGCTTCCATAGTAATTCGCTTTGCCGGCGTTTGAGGAGGTTTCTTTTAATCTAGTTTTTCCGTTAATTTTTTGAACACCGCTTTTGGTTCCTTTCCTTCATATAAAACGGCATAAACCGCATCTATAATAGGTGTTTTTGTTTTCCTTTTATTTTTCTCGTTGAGTAAATGCGCACTTTTTGTGGCGTAATAGCCTTCAGCCACCATATTCATTTCCATTTGCGCCGATTTTACTGTGTAACCTTTTCCAATCATATTCCCAAACATCCGATTTCTAGAAAATACCGAATACCCCGTTACTAGTAAATCACCCAAATAAGCCGAGTTATTAATGTTCCGTTTCATCTTGTGCATCTTTTTAATAAAACGCTTCATTTCCCTAATGGCATTACTCATTAACACACTCTGGAAATTATCACCATAACCCAAACCATGAGCAATTCCGGCTGCAATGGCATAAATATTTTTCAGCATGACGGCATATTCCGTACCAATAATATCGTCACTAATTTTTGTTTTTATATAATCGCTAGCTAATGCATTGGCAATTTCTGTTGCTTTTTCTGGATCAGCACAGGAAATGGTAAGGTATGATAAACGCTCTAAAGCAACTTCTTCGGCATGACACGGTCCTGCAATAACCGCTATGTTTTCAAATGGTAATTTGTAAATATCATGAAAATGTTCACCAACCAATAAACCGGATTCTGGAATGATACCTTTTACTGCAGAAACAATGGTTTTCTGGGAAACATTAGCTGTTAGTTTTTCTAATTCACTATACATAAAAGCAGAGGGAATGGCAAAGATTAAAACATCGGCATATTCAGCCATTTCATTAATATCATTGCTTAATTTTAATTGGTCCACTTTAAACTCAACCGAACTCAAATAACTTGGGTTATGTTGTTCTTTTAGTAAATGCTCCTTGGTGTAAACACTGCGCATATACCATCCTACTTCATCTAAATTTTCACAAAGCATTTTTACAATAGCTGTGGCCCAACTTCCTGAACCGAAAACAGCGTATTTTAAAGGTTTACTCATAATTTGTATAGTCTTTAGTATTTCAAAAATACATAAAATATTACGCTTTATCGATATGTAAAGTCCATGCTTTTCTCATTTTGGCACGTGTTTTGAAATCCTAGTAATAATAACTTTAAAATGATGGACTTATGAGGACTATAAAACTACTTTTCGCATTTGCAATTTCAGCAACGCTTTTTACGTCATGCTATACCGATCCAATTATTGTGGATAATTACAATCCAGGACCAGCGCCTTCCATATCTTTAAATCAGTTATTGAATCGTTATGAGCTATGGTATGTGGATATTAATGAAACTATTGGTTATAACGAAACGCCATTTTTACAAATAGCATTTACCATATCTTTTAGAAACGGCAATTTATTTGCTAATAATAACTTGGTAGGATTTGGCGATCAAGGAAACGGATTTGGTATTCAAACAGGAACCTATGATGCCTATAATAATATTTTGGATGTCTACCACGTTATTGATGGATACCAAACCTTTGATGTGTACCAAATAGATAGTAATACTATTGAATTGTACAACCCGAATAACGATACATCCTACTTTTTAGATGGTTACCAACGTAGCAATTTTGATTATGACTATGTGTTTTATGATAATATTCATTATTTCTTACAGGAATATGAAGCTTGGGAAAAAACATATACCAGTCCTACAGGAGCACCAAACGAATTTGATTATGAAAACTATTTGCAGTTTTTAGCCGGTGGAAATGACTCGGAGTTTAGAAGCTCGCAAGATGTTAATGTGTACAATCCGAATAATATTTTTTGGGATTACACCGGACTTTATAATGTTGGAAACATATCTGGAAATAGATATTTAAAAACCCTGACATTAGATTATGATTATTTTGCGGATGAATTTTTTGAACTTCGCGTTTTAAATGATGCGAAAATAGAATTGTATCAGCCAACATCCGGAACGGTTTATGAATTTACAGGTCGTGGGTATATTCAGTTTTTGAAAAATGCTGAAGGCAAACAAACGGAACAGCTTAAAAAGCGAAAGTTTAAAGCTGAAAAGCAAGATAATCCACGTGAACCCATTCGTGAGAAAATATAAAATATTTAATTAGTCTAAAATTTTGAGGGAACTGCCTGATGAGAAATCAAAAAGGCGGTTCTTTTTTGTGTTAAAAAACTCAAAATAAGCAAGTGTAACAAGCATTATTTTTGTAAATTATGACTTCAAGAAATCAACTATTAACATTAAAAAACAAGTAAACAATTATGGGATTATTTTCATTTATTAAAAATGCAGGCGCTAAAGTATTTGGTATCGGAAAAACAGATGCTGAAGAAGCAGCCGAAGCAAAAGCAGATGCAGCGGCAGCCAAACTAAAACGTGAATCGGCAGCCGCAAGCCGAATGGAAGAAACGGTTTCCGATTTAAAACTGGAAGCTAAAAACTTAAAAATAAAAATTGATGGTGATACAGCAACTATTAGCGGTATGGCTTATGACCAAGCTACACGCGAAAAAATTATATTAGTGGTAGGAAACTCTAACGGTATTGCTGTTGTGGACGACCAAATGACGGTTGAACACAAGGAGCCAGAAGCGCAATTTCATACTGTAGTTAGTGGAGATACATTAGGGAAAATAGCCAAGAAATTTTATGGAAATGCCATGAAATACCCATTGATTTTTGACGCTAATAAACCTATGCTAACCGATCCTGATAAAATTTATCCAGGACAAGTATTGCGTATTCCTGCAGTGGATAAAGCTTAAAAAATATAGGATAGAATAAAAGAGGCGGTCTGAAAAGTAATTACCCATTGTCAAATTGAGCGCAGTTGAAGTTTAGTGTTTTGAAAACCAAAACATTTCCACTTCGCTCAATATGACATTTAGAGTGGAATTTTACTTTTCAGACTGCCTCTTTTTTGTTTTAAAGCAACCTAATACCTTTAAAAAATAGGCCTCTTTAATTGGTTTTCCGAGTGAATGTCGAATGTCGTGGTGGTTAGAAACTTGTTGGCTTTACGATTTACCGGTTTCTTCTTCTGGTATTTTTATGCTGTTAATAAACGCATTTAATTCGGCTTTCGAATCGTCATGAACCAAACTCATGTTTATAGAAAGTTCCTTCTGATCCGTTTTTAGGATATAATCTCCAAATACTTTTTTCACTTCAATAATATCTTTGAGTAGAATTTTTTTTCCAAAGAGGGAATTTTCTTTAATTATATTTGGAGTTAAGGTCAGATATTGATTATTAAACTCCCATAGAGATATGCCAATATAAATAACACCTATAAGCATAGTAACATAACTCAACCAGTAAATTTTGTCCGATTCCCAAATGCTTACCGTAGCTGATACAATCCAAAACAACCCTAAAGCTAAATTAAAGTATAATCGTTTTGATTTAAATTTAATGATCAACATATCTAGATTTCCTGTGTAAATATCTATAGTTTTAGCTCGTAATATTCGGTTCCAACCACTTCAAAATGGTTTAAAAAAGACTCCAATTTAACCAAAGAATTTTTATCAATTAGATGCGATTTTATGGTTAATTCTTTCTGTTTGGATTTTAGCATATAACCACCAACTAATTTTTCAATTTGAGTGATATCTTTTAGTAGTAACTTTTTAACGAAAAGGTTATTTTTTCTAATATACGTGTCGGTAATGTTTAAATATTGATAAGAAATATCCCAAATAAACTGTGCTAAATATAATGAGCCAGCAGCAATAAAACCTAAATTATACCATCTAAACTCCGTATTCTCCCATATAATAAAAGCACCTAAAGTCAACCAAAAAACACCCAGGACCAAATGGATATAAAGCCTTTTTTTGGTATAATTTATGGTTAAATTTTTCATGAAGTCATACAACAATTAGTCCTTTTTACGATTATCAATAACCATAACCGGTTTTCTGCTCATGGCTGGAAACTGTAATTTTTGAATGATTTTCTTATCGTGAAATTCAATTTTAGGCGCTACACGTAATTTAGCTCTAAAGTGATCTTTAATATTCAAGAGAAGTTTCTCCGTTGGTGTATCTGTTGCTATTTTAATGCAGATTTCATCCGTACCAATGTTGTTGTGGGAAATTTCAATAACATAGCTCTGAATGGCATTAAAATCATTTAAAATATTATCCATTGCTGGTGGATATAAGGTGGTGCCTTTATACTTAATCATTTGCTTTTTACGTCCAACCACAGGGCCTAATCGCATGGTTGTTCTGCCACAAGTACAGGCATCATGATGTGCTTGAACCATATCGCCCGTTTTAAAACGTAACAAGGGCATACCTTCAACGCCTAATGTAGAAATGGTTAGCTCGCCCACTTGTCCAGCAGACACCGGGTTTTCAGCATCATCTAATATTTCAGCAATAATTAATTCCGGATGATGATGTCCACCTTGTTGGGCTTCACATTCGTTAAAAGCCGTATTCATTTCGGTGGAAGCATAGGTGGAATACAGTTGAATATCCCATTCATCTGTTATTTTTTTTGATAATGCATTATGTGAAAAATCTAAATTTCGCAAAGGTTCACCAATACAAATGGCACCTTTTACGCCCGATTTGTTGATATCAATATCATGCTGTTTGGCATATTCAATCAGTTTTAATAAAAACGACGGCACGGCAATTAAATAGGTTGGGTTAAATTTTATAATAGAATCCCATTGCAATTCTGGGATTCCAGCACCAACTCTGATGATGCCAGCTCCTAATTTTCGAGTTCCTAAAAAGTAAGCCAATCCAGCCATAAAGCGTCTGTCCATGGTAGTCATGAGTTGCATAACATCATTTTCCGTCACACCAGAACAGGCAAAAGATAAGGCCTCATTATAGGCTAAACGCTCTAAATCTTTTTCGGTTAAAGCAAAGGTTACAGGATCGCCTAAAGTTCCAGATGTGGTAACATAATCAATAATTTGATTTTTAGGAACACATAAAAATTCATCATTATACGCTTGCAATTGGTCTTTGGAAGTAGTTGGTATTTTTGTTAAATCTTCCAAGGTTTTTATAGAGGAAATAGCAAGGTTATGCTTTTTAAAAACCTGCTGATAATAGCTTGATTTTTCTTGTAAATACACTAATAATTCAGCCAGCTTTTCTTCTTGAAAAATTTTAATTTCTGATTTAGTAGCTTGTTCTATTTTAGGAATCATATTATTTTTCGGAGGTTTGTGTCTGCAACTTGAGGTAATTTAGTAATTCTAAACATAGTATTTATGTTTCTTCATAATTGTTTCATAGTCTTTTATTTTACCTTCTTTTATTTGTTGCAATCCAAGTTTAATTTCAGACTATTGCTCTAACGGCAATTCATCCCAAACATCTATTTTTTATACTTGAATATCCATGACACTTTATATTGTATCCAAAAGTAAGGATTCTATTTTATTTCAGTTTGTTTTTAATCTTTTTAATGTACCAATCTATTTGTTCTTGATCTGGAACAGTGGTGATTTCTTTGGTCTGCGCCTTCTCAAAAGCTTGTAAAGCTGCTGTATAATAGTGCTTTTTATAGTAATAGGTTCCCACTAAATAATAGGCCTCCCAAAAGTTTGGGTTCACAGCAATTAGTTCGTCCAGAACGTTTTGTTCTACATGATTGTCTGTTGAAATAGCTTTGGAAATCTCCCGACTTAAAACCCGATATGTTTCATAGTCTAAATACGCCTGCGTGAATTGAAATGGATCGGCTTCAATAGATAATTCACTATTATGAAATGATTTGGCTGCAGTTTCTGATGGTTCGTTTTTGAAAATCGTATGCAAATTATAAGCTACAAATTCGCCTAGTTGATACGGATTAGCGGATACCCAAACCAAGCCTTGTTCAGGTTTAAAAACCACACCATGATGGGCTAATAATTGGTTTAAGGCTTTTTCGTTTCCATAGCCTATGGCTTTATTTTTTAATCCTTCTGTGTTTCTTAAAATAGAAACCGCTTTTTCAACCGTTAGTTTGGGCGTTTCTGAAAGTAACTCTTCCATACGTTCAAAACGATATTGCGAGTGACTTTCAGCAATTTGTTTCAAGTTATTTTCATCAGTTGCATAGGCGTCACTTTGAAAATGATTGGAACAAATTAATTGATTGGAATTTTCAACGTTATAAACGCCAAAATTATTTGGCGACACCTCAATGGTAACCGCATTATTATCCTTGGCACTTCCTATAAATATAGATTCCGAAACAAATACTTGGCGTTTTTTAGCAATAGCAATGGCTTCATCTATCGTGCTGGCATATTGTAAGATTTCGCGTGTTAAAATGGAAATTGGTGTTTTGGCAATTAACGGTATATCTGATTTTCCAGCATTAATTGTCACGGTTAATCCTTGGTCGTTCATGCCTGAAACCACACCCATCATGCCAGCCCAAGTAACGGACATAAAATTATAACCGTTTGTAGGTTTTATGAAGGCAATGATTTTATTTTTTGCGAAATCGTCTCCAGCATAAAAGTCGAAATTTCTACCAATAATTAAGCTGCTATCTTCGGTTTTATCTCCCCAAGCGGCAAAAGATGAACAGCCAACAAGTGCCAAATCCTGTAAGGCGTGACCAATATCGTGGGCACTATGAAAATAGAGTAATCGCAGATAATCATCAGCCACATAATCATAACTATCTCCTGCGTATTTTGAAACCCCTAATATTTCACTTTTATACTCTTCAGGAACGTGCAAATACATTTTTCGGTTGTACCAAGCTAACACTTTACGTAATAGATATTGTTTGGTTTTGGATGGTACGAGCTCTTCTACTTTTCCTAAAAAGGCCGTTTCTTGTTTCGCCATTAACTCTTGACTTAAACTGCCTGTTTGCAAACCAATTTGATACGGATCGCCAGAAACATATAATTCCCATTGCCCATATTTATTTTTAGTTAGCAGACCATTTTCTGTGGTAAATGTAGAATCTGAAATCTGGTTGCGTTCGGGAATGGTTTGGTTGTAATTGGAAACATCTGGAATATCATGTAGCGACTTTTTTACACCACAAGAAGTGATAAGCAAAATAAATACGAGTATGTTCCAATAGGTTTTCAGCATTAATTTTCTGTTTGATTTGCCGCAATAATTTTATCTAACAAATAGTCCTGACCTAATAATTCGGAACAGGTAACAACACCACTAATGGTAACGCCTAAAATGCCATGCATATTTAAACTTTGACCTGTAAATAACAAATTGTCTATTTTTGTTTTTGGTGAAATAAAAGACTGCATGGATTTATTTACATCCTTGGTATAGCCATACATAGAACCACGATTTGTTGCAATATAATCACGATAAGAAAGTGGTGATGAGGTATAATATTCCGCAATACAATTGCGAATATTTGGAAATTTTTTCTCTAATTCGTCTATAATAATCTCCGCTTTTTCTTTTTTAAATGCTTCGTAAGTTTGGCCACGTTCATTTTTATGGGCAACCGTATTAAAGGTGTCAGCCCAAGGTTCCACTTCTTCATAACGCATATAGGTCATAATGGTTATATTATCGCCATATATGTTGTTGTCTTTTTTGATTCCCATAGATAACATATAGCTTTCTGGCCACGTTTCTTGGGTGTAATGTTGGGCATTCCAAACGGCATCTTGTGTTTTAAAATGATAATAATTCTTGTTGATATATTTAAAACAATCTGGTTTTAAAACAATATATAAACTGAAGGTTGAAATGGTACTTTCAATACCTTCAATTCGGTTAGTATATGATTTTCTAAAGTGTTCTTTCCCTACTAAATTCAGAGTGATTTTCGGCTCAATATTAGAAATAAACGTGTTGCCTTCTATCTTGTTTCCGTTGGTACAAACAGCTGCTTTAATTAAACCATCTGCACAGATTAAATTTTCAACCTCATGATGTTTATAAACTTCACCACCATACTTTTTTAGTTGTCTAATAAGCAATTTAGTAATTTGACTACCACCATTTATACAACGGTACGCACTTTGAATATAAGAATTTACGGAAAGTGAATGTACATAAAAGGGCGTTTTATAACCATCGCCCGCATACAAGAAATTGGAGCCGGCCAAAACAGCTTGTAAGCGTTTATTATTGGTTATGGATTCCAAAAAGGATTTAATTTGTAGTTTAAAAACTCCATCAGCATACGGTCTTCCTGGTTTTAATCTGTAAAGAGGAAAGGCATTACAGGTTTCCTGAATTTGTTCGCAATAGGTATTTATAGCTTCTGATTCGTCTGGGAAGTAGGTTTTTAATTGGGCTTTGAAATTGTTAAAACCTTGTGCATATGGATAGGCGTTTTCATCATCATCAAAACTAATGATATCAAAACCGTCTTCATCCATTTTTTTGAGAGATAAGCCATCCATAATTCCCAAATAATTGAAATACTGGTAGAGGTTTTCACCTTTTCCCAAACTCCCAATATAATGGACACCTGTATCAAAAATAGATTTGTTTCTGGAGAAGGTTTGTAAGTTTCCACCAAATTGCTGATTTTTTTCCAATACACACACATTATAACCTTCTTTTGCCATTATAATGGCAGACACTAGGCCGCCTAATCCGCTGCCAATAATAACAATGTCATAATGTGATTTTGGTTTCAAATTAGTGCTTAATTAAAAGAATTAAATTTTGTGTTTGATGGCTAATATGATAATTAAGTTTTTCAAATATAGCTAAATAGCGTTTTGTACTTTCAAAAAGAAGAACAACACGTGCTGTGTTTTGAGCACTTAATGATTCTAATTGCGTATTTGTTAACACATCTGAATTAATAATGAGTGTATTGCTAGGCGTTTTTAGGGCTTCTAAAATTGATTCAGCACTATTAATTTTATAATGGTTATTAGGAATAAAACTGTTTTGTACCAATTTGCGGGATGCAGAATTTTCTAGAAAGCTCGAAATTTTTCTATTTGGGCTATCTACAGCCAATAGAAAATCTAATTGACCATGGGCATTTGAAATATGTGTGATGCTTTCGTCATCCTCCAAGGTGTCTAATAGATATTTGTAGGTATCTTGATGAGTATTTAAGTCCGTTTTTATAGTTAGATATTGTTCGTGACCTTTATAGCGAAATTCCTCCAAGACCATATTATGAAAGTAGGTTGCATTTTCATGAGCATTTCTAAAGGCTTTAAATTCCGATTTAAAATAGGCACTAATTTGTTTTGTGCGTTCCCGATCTGTAATTCCGAAACTGGTGTCATCAAAAGCAATACGCTTTAAAATTTTTACAGATAAACGACCACGTTTAATAACGAAATTCCCTTTTGGTAATATTTCAGAATTCCCATGAATAATAACAGGAACAACGTCCAATTTAAATTGATGGGCCAAATAAAATGCGCCTTTATGAAAACGTTTCATTTTGTGTGTATACGACCGTGTTCCTTCAGGAAAAGCCATAAGCGAATAGCCTTGATCCACTTTTTTCTGTAAATGCGTTACGCCATTTTCTATACCACTAGAAACAGGATAAAATCCAGCTAATTTAACCGCTCTACCAAAAAACGGTGAGTTGTAAACCCAATCATTTACTAAAAATATAATTTTTGGATTCAGCATGCCAATAGCCAAAATATCAAGGAAAGACGTATGATTGGCAATTATTACAGCTTGTTTTTTAAAGGACTCGTTTGTTGGGTTTATAACTTGGGTTTTAAAAAAGGGATAGGAATCTAAAACCGATTTCATAAACTTGGACATTACGCGGTGAAACCAGCCCATTTTCTTCTTCATACTAACCGGAATCACGCGTAAAACAGTCATCCCGAAGATGGATAAAAACAAACCACCAAGACCATAATAGGTGAATGAAATACTAGAGAAAATAAATAAAACTACAGGAGCCGGTTTGCTTGTTTTACTTCCAATAAAAAATTTAAAAAACAAGGGTTGCAGAACAAAGGCGATACATAAAGCAGAAATAATACCAATTATAGACACCATTGAAATGCTAAAAAGTGCAGGGTGCTTAGCGAAAATAAGTACGCCAACACCTAAAATAGTGGTGATTACAGATAATATAATAGACGTTTTGTGGGTTGGTAAAACGCGTTCGCCTGTTTTTAACTCATGTAATAGTCCGTTGGTAATAAAAATGCTATAATCAATACCCAAACCAAAAATAAAGGTCGATATTATAATGTTAAATATATTAAATTCAATACCTGTTACACCCATTATACCAATGGTTAACAGCCAGGTTAATGCAATTGGCAATGCCGTCACTAAGGTAAGAGACACGCTTCTGTAAAAAAGCAATAACAAGACTAAAACAACTAAAAGCGAATAGCCAACCAACCGATTAAAATCATTTTTTAGTCCACCTAAAAAGGTTTCATTCATTTGCTTTCTATCAATTACCAAGGTTTGTGGTTGGTCTTTAAAGGTTTTTATTAAACTTTCGGTTTGATTGTCTTCTAATTTCACTAACGATGTGACTGTTGAAAAACCATCAGCTTCGCCAATATAATCTTCAATAGAAACCGTTTTTAAGGTTTTAAAACCGTCCAAATTTAAAGTGTTGAAGTCAGCTTCCATTAGGTTGTAGAATTGCTGGAATGTGCTTGGTTTAAACCCAAGCGTTTCGCCACTAGAAATTAGTTCTCGTTTGGTAAACGCTATCGTTTCTGGCTGCCAGAAATTTCGCCAAGCTTCTACGTGTTTCTGTTGCTGGTCTTGGCTTTGTACCAAAGCGCCAATGGAACTAAAATTAATAATTTGATTTTCCTTTTTAAGCGTTTGTAGTTTAGAAAATACGGCATCATTGGCTGTAATAGCTTCTTCCGTATTAGAGCCGTAAGCTGCTAAATAAACCGATTTGGATTGAATATTGGTTAAGGCATCTAAACGTTGTTGTGCTTGCAATAATTCTTCGGGTTCATAGTTTAATTGCGAAATATCGTTGTTAAAACCTGCTTTGCTGTAGGTGAAAATACTCAACACAAATAGTGCAACTAATCCGCTAATAAGCCATTTGTTTTTATGAAATGGATATTTGGCAGCTGTATCTAAAATTGTTTTCCCTTGAAGTGATTTTTTGTTAATTCGATACACTTGAGGAATAAAAATTAATGAAAATACCGAAGCACCTAAAACACTAATGGCGGCAAATATTCCTAAATCTTGAAGCGCTTGCGATTTTAAAAACAACAAACATAAAAACGCCATAGCAGTCGTTAAACTACTCATTAAAATAGGTTTAGTAATCTCTTGATACAATTCCTTAATATTATTGTTACTCCTAATATGGGTTAATATATGAAGGGCATAATCCAAAGTAATTCCTAATAAAACCGAGCCAATACCTAATGAAATAGCAGATATATTCGTGCGGATTACAAACAACATGGCAACTGCCAGCAAGGCACCAAAAGCGGTAGGTGTAAATAAAATAAGTGGAATGGATATTTTTTTGTAAAACACAATCAGTATTAAAAGCAAAACACTCATGGCAATACTTACTGTAATAGTAATGTCACGTTTTATTTGCTGTGCATTGGCAACAGCAATTAAAGCACCTCCAAAATACGCACTGTTAACGGTGTTTTCGAAATCGCTATTTAAACTATCGCGTAGCTTGTAAAGTTGCTCGGCAAAAAGAGCGTTTTCAGATGTTTCACTGGATTTATGTTTGGGTGAAATAAACAATAATAAATGCTGCTTGTCTTTACTTAATAGAAAGCCATTTTCTAAAATAAATGCATCGCCAAAACTTAACTGCTGTAGTTTTTTTAACGCAATAAAGGATAATCCTAAAGGATCGCGTAGAATGGTTTCTTTTGCAACAAAACCTGAAGGGGAAATTAATGTTTTGTAATGTGCTTGGGTTATGGCTTGCAGACTGTCTGCATCCAATTTACCTTGAATAGTTAGGTAATCTTCAGTCTCTAAAAAAAGTGGTAAATTTTCGTAAACAAAATCCAATGTGGTTAAAACGGTTTCATCGGGAATTTGTCCTTGAATTTTCGTGTAATACGGTTGTGAATGTTTTTCTAGACTATCAATAAATTGAGCAGCGTATTGGGTTAAATCTTGAACGGAAGCACCAGATTCACGCGTGATATTGACAATAATTTTATCCGCAAAATTGACAGTTTTTAAAACTTTTTGAGCATCTTCATTTTCGCTGCTTGTGGGAATAAGTTTGGTAATATCTTCTTCAAAAGTAATGTGGCTAGCCAAAACTATGAGTCCAGAAACCACGACAAGTAATCCCAGAAAACTGATTAATTTTCTAGAAGCAATCCAAAGATATATTTGATAAAAAAAGTTAGTCATGTTGTAAAACGCGTTTCTTCTTTTTAAATACGCCGAAGAAAAAATAGGCAGCAAAACCAAACAAAATGGCTCCAAGTGTTGCTAGAGCAAAACTTCCTACAATATACGTTTTAAGATGCTGTAAAACCTCAAAATTATCTAACAAATCCGTAAGAGAATAGGAAATGGGTTCTTGTAAAATAAATTGCCCTAATTCTAGGCTGGCAATAATAATAAACGGTATAAAAGGAGGTAGGCTAACATTGGAAAAAGCAAAAGCAATGGTTTTATTTAATTTTAAAAACACAGCGAGTGTTAAAACAATCAGTGTGTGAAATCCCCAAAGTGGCGAAAATCCTATAAAAACCCCTAATGCAACAGAAAGTGCTTTCTTTTTTGGTGAATCCTTACTGCCTAGAAAGTCTTCAACAAAAAATCGTTTAAAGCCTTTTTTTTTAATATTTCGGAATAGTTGTCGTGGTTTGTAATAGATAAGTGTTAAAAAAACCAACCATGTATTTAGAATGCTAATCCGCGTAAAATCTTGAAATGGGCGAAAGTGAGAGACACGTTCGGTTTCATCATAAAGTACTTGAATTGGCATGTTTTTAACCTCGGTATCTTTCCAAGCCGATTTGACAATCACTTCAATTTCAAACTCAAATTTATTGGTGTAAAACTTCAGGTTTTTAATAACGTTTAACGGATATAAACGAAATCCTGATTGGGTGTCTTTTAATTTAATACCCGTTTCAAACCAGAACCAAAAGTTGGAAAACTTATTTCCAAAACTACTTTTTCCAGGCACACCTTCCTGTTTCATGTTTCGAGAACCAATAATCAACACGTTCTTGGTGTTGTGTTGGTCTAGTTCTGTGATGAAATTTGGAATATCACTCGGGAAATGTTGCCCATCAGAATCAATAGTTATTGCAAACTCATAGCCTAAAGCAATTGCTGCTTTAAATCCGGTTCGTAAAGCAATTCCTTTACCCTTGTTTTTGGGGAAATGAATTTGTTGAATATTTGGATAGTCTTTTAATATGTCTGTCGTGGCATCGGTTGACCCGTCATTGACAATAATAATATTGTTGGAGTAGGTTAAAACTCCGTCCACCACACGCTTTAAAGTATGCTGATTGTTATACGTTGGAATTAAAATACAAACGTTTAAATCGGTAATTTTTTGTGTGATACTTTGGTTTTGCACGTACTAAAAGCCTTTTGGAGTTAGTGACTGAAAAATACTGATTTTTAATGGACTATGATAATCTAATCAGCAGTAACTAAAATTTTTGTCCCGGTTTTTTGCTTTGTTCTTTCAGTAGTTCCGTGTAATGTTTAAATGCATTTAAAATAGATTCGGCATGATCATGACCATCAACACTCATTACTAATTTTATTTTATCCCACTTGTTTTTCTTCTCATTCTTTAAAAATGGAACAAAAATGTTTAAATATGCTTGATCTTTTTTTCTTTTATCAATGTTTTTATAAGCATAAACATTTTCAAAATCATAAAGCATGGAGTTTATAGCTTTGGTACCCTTTTTATTCATAACGGATAATCTTAAATAGTCTCCTTCAAAAGTTGCTTTGTATCCCTTTTTTAAATGACTGTTGTGTTCATAACCGTATTTTTCAATGTTTTCAATTAAAAAAGCTTTCGTTTCCATTAATGAAATATCGCCAGAATTGGCAGGAGCAACGGAATGGAAGGTTTCCACTTTACCATTTTCAAAGGTAATTTTTGAAACATCAGACTTTTTTATATGATAGGATGGTCCTGAAAGATTATCTGATTTTTTATAGGAGATGGTTTCAATGTGAATTTCTTCAACTTTGGAGGAAATCTCTTCGTTAATGGTTGTTAAAATAATGTCTTGAGCGGACATTGAAATGGTAAAAAGGAAAAGTAGTAGGTAGGTAATTTTTTTCATATTTGGTAACGTTATTTGGATGTTATACTTTGTTTTTCTTCATCTGTAAACACGGTAGATTGTAAAATAAAATCTTTAATATGGTTCTTTAAATTTTTCGAGGAAATGTACTGATATTGTTTTAATATAAACTGCTTATCTTCTACTATAGCATCTTTATATTTTAAAATTTTGGGTGTGTTCTCTTGAATTCCTAATCTTACAAATCGCGGTTCAATATTGTTGGGTTCAGTTTCAATGGCATATTCTATATAGCCTACACCTTCTATAAAACCATCTTTTTTGTCTTTTAGGGTTTTTGCACTTCTAGCTTTTAAAGCTATGGCCGCACCTTTATATGCTACTAAAGCCATAGCGTCTGTTTTAGAAACTGATTGCATGGCCGTATAAAACGCATCTACAAGTTCTTGACTTTGAGCCGCTTCTTTATAAGATTGACGTACCTGATTTAACTCTAACGTTTGTACGTTAAAAACGAGCAGGACAAAACTTATAAGTATGAATTTCATAGGTACCTATATTACGTTGTATGACGTAGTCAATTTTAATGCCACAGTATCGTTAAACTTGGTAATATTTTTAACGCGAAATCCTGTTTTGGTATCTTCAAAATCCAGAGTAAGTTCTAAATCTGGTGTTTTAAATGGATTAATAATCGCCATAAATTTCACATTACTAGCGGATTCCATAAAGAGTTTTTTTGAAAGAACTTCTTCTGACAGCTCTTTAATAATCTGCATCATACAGACACCAGGCGTTACAGGATTCCCAGGAAAATGGCCTTTAAAAACATCATGTTCTTTATTGATAGTAATGTTAGCAATAGCCTTGCCTTCCGTGGATTCTAGTGAGTTAACTTTATAAAAATCTTTTAGTAACATGGGTTTTATTAAAATTTAAATTTATAATAAACACTTAATTGAAATACGGAATTTAGCTTATTATTGCCGTTATAATAGTAGTCATTTTCATTTCCAAAAGTATAATCGTTGTCATAATAATTATTGTTATAAAAATCATCGCGTACATCAACAAACCCTTGTTTGTAGCGAGCCTCTAAACCTAAGCCCATTGGGAATTCGTAACCAATACCTGCAAAAAAAGCAATATCTATTGGAATAATGTCGCCATTGGTGTTATCGGACACATTAATTTCTAAACTAGGTCCGACTAAAAAATGCAAGCCAACATCTGGAATAAAAAAGAATTTATTTGAGATGGCAGCACCAATATAGTGAATGCTCACATCATTTCCAGAATATCTATAAATTTCACCATCATAAGGATTACTGATTGTAAAGTTGTCACGGCCAAAGCCTTGGTTGGAATAGGATGCTTCTATCTGCAATTCATAAATTTTTGGAAAATGAATGTTTAAAAACATTGCACCTTGAAAGCCTACTTTTCTTGTGGAATTATCAATGTTAGTAACGGTTGCGGCATTAAGTCCAGCTTTAAAACCAGGACGGACTTGTACTTGAGCAAAAACTGCTGAAGTAAAAATTAAGCAAATGATTAATGATAGTTTTTTCATTTGGAAATTGATTTGAGGTTAATTTCTAGTTTAATATTATGATGTTTAATAGTAATTTGGTTTGCAATATTATTACTTATATCTGTAAACAAAAAGTGAACTTTCTCTTTTTGATAACCCGTTCGAATTATTTGATTTAGGTGTTCGGAAACGTAATAGAAGTGTTTTTTACCCAAAATAGCCGTTTGATAAATGTGAATCGTTTCTTTTATGAAACTTTTAGAAACCAAATTTTGCTCTTGAACCAAAGCTTTAAAGTCGGTTTTTAAAAGATTTATTAGTAGTTTTTTATTGAGCTCATCCAAAACATAATTAACCTTGAACTCCGTTTCGGTTATGGAGAAGTCGAATAATTTTGCACCCATTTCTGTTGTAAAAACGATTCGATGATTACTGTCTTCAATCTTTTTAATAATTAATAAACCACCAAAACTATTGTCGTAAATCTGAATACTGGCCTTGTAAACATAGTCTTGATTGGCATCAGAGAAATACGGATTGGTTATAAATTGCTTCTTTACTTCCTGTTCTGTTAATTGGTTCTTCTTACTATAAGACCCGCAGCTCAATATTAAAAAGCAACAACTAATGATTAAATAACGCATCAGAAACCGGGTTGTTTAATACTTTATTACTGAAAACAATTTTGGTGTAATCGCCAGACGGTTCCACCATTTTCACAATTTCAACATCACCTTGTGCATTAAAGGTTAATTGAAATACTTCAATAAATGAAGCCGATTTTTTGTCCTTCGGCTTAAAATAAACGAGGCTGTTGTTTCCAGATTTATAGTATTCTATATGGAATTCTTCTGCATCAAACATATCGCCTTTTATACTGTTAATAATGAGACTATTCAGTTGTTTAAAAAGTTTGCTTGAACTCATGTCAATATCACTTTTTTTGCCTTCATCATTAATATATAGCTTGTTATCTTTAAAGATAACAGAATAAACAAAGGGGTCGGTATAAGACCATTTTACCAAATTTGGCGCTTTAAAATGCAGGTTACCTTTGGTAATAATATCATTAGATAAAAAATCCATGTGTTTATACTGCGTAAAGGCACTTGTAATGGTTTTTGTGGTTTTGGCTTGCTGTTTAACCACGCTTTTTAAGGCATCTGCCTCTGCTGAATTCATGGGTTTTTGTGCATGTAAATTCAGAATAAAGAAGAAGCACAGTATAGAGATATTACGCATAAGCTTGGGTGTTGAATAAGGTATCAATCGTAACGGATTGAAAATTATTATCACGTAAAAATAACAATAACTGTTCCAAAACCCTAACAGATTTATCACTCGTGTCGTGTAAAAGAATCACATCGCCAGGTTTAAGGTTTTTAATGGTACGTTTTAGTATCTGTTCTTCAGATAGATTAGTAGTATCTAATGAGCGTTTATTCCAACCAATCGTGGTTAAATGCAAGTTTTGAACTGCACGACCAATACGTGGGTTGGTTACTCCAAATGCCGGACGGTATAATTTGGGACTTAAACCGCTATATTGCTTAATAATACGATTTGTTTTTTCCAATTCCGCTTGAACCTTCTTCGTTTTAAAAAAGCCAAAATTTTTGGCATGAGAATAGGTGTGATTCCCAATGGTATGACCTTCCGCTATAATTTGTTTAAAAAGATCCGGATGATTTTCAATATGTTTTCCAATACAGAAAAATGTGGCTTTAGCTTGATATGAATTTAGAAGCGCTAAAACTTGAGGCGTAAACACTAGGTTTGGTCCATCGTCAAAGGTGATGGCTATGTGGTTTTTAGTAGCGTTTTTATTCGCATTTAAAATTTTAATATGGTAGTTCCAACCAACCAATCCCGAACCCAAAGCTGTAAGCATAAACCAAATAAAAAAAAGTAAAACAAACCACCAAATACTTATAGGATTTATTAGAAAAACAACTAATAAACCTATAAAAATAACACTGGTTGTTAATGTTACTAATTTAAAATTTAGCATTGACGAAGTAAGGTGAAACTATGATTTTCTCCACGATACTGGTTGTATAAAAGTATGGTTTTATAATGAGAAGGCGTAATAGTATTCATCTGAAAAGCTTCAGGAACGGTTTGTGTTTTTAAAATATGAGCTCCTAAAAGTAGCCCAAACGAAGAAGCTGTGTTAAATTCCCCAATCCAAGGTTTGTAAGCTAGTTGCTGTGTGTTTTGAAAATCACCTCGTGTTAATGTTTCGTAGTAAGAATCAAAATCAACATCACCATTATTCCCCAAAATAAGGGTGTCTATTTCTGATGGATTTAGGTTGTTTGCTTTTAAAAATTCGCGCGCCTTTTCGGCTACGGAGTGCAATGGCAAGGTATTAAAGGTTTGTAAGTCTTCAACGATGGCTAAAGAAGAATCTTGCTTTTCATTGGAAACTACAAAAAAGTTAGCGCCTTCACTATAAATAGCACCTTTAGTTTTGGTGTCTACTATTTGTGAACTTTCAGCAGGTACTTCTTTTATGTGTTTTATGAGTTTGTTAAGTGAAATGGTATAATCGCCTATTTCGTCAACACCACCAATTAAAATATGTTTAGCTTCATTTAATTCCAACTGTAATTTGGCATCTAATAGCGCAGACTCAAAGGAATTGCTCCCATGCACATAGGTAAAATTATAGCCCTTACATTGAATTTCCAAAGCAATTTGTCCACCAACGGTATTATGTGTTGATTGAATAAAAGGTGTTGGTGTTAAGTACTGTTCGTTATCATCAATTATGGCACTTAAAAACTTTTCCGAATCGCGTAAACAGCCCATTCCTGTTCCCGTAATAATGGCGTCAACATTATCCAAATGTGCTCTTTTTAAAGCTAATTTGGAAGCTATAATACTCATTTTAATTCCTTTTGCCATGCGTCTGGCTGCAGCAGGCGGAATAAAATCTTTATAATTCGGATTTATAGCAGGAAAAGTTGTGGCATTATATGAAATAATGTCTTTTAGAAAATCAGCTTCATCTGTCGTATTTTGCGCAGAAACGGAACCAAAACTATTTATGTATACGTTTTTCATTAGGCGTCTTTTGAAAATATTACAGTTGAACAATTTCCTCCAAATCCAAACGAGTTGGACATAACCGTTTTAAGTGGTTTTTCTTTTAGCGCTAATTCACGGGTTATTGAGAATTTCTGCATT
>NZ_JBLXHU010000019.1:0-65192 GCF_048259285.1 Bizionia sp.
GAAGTACCAACCGACGAATGCCGCGTGAATCAAGAAGAAATTTTTGGGCCAGTTGTTACCATCATGCCTTTCCAAACGGAAGATGCCGTATTACAAATGGCTAACAAAGTTAAATACGGTTTATCTGCAACACTGTGGACAAATAATTTAAAACGTACCATGCGCATGAGCAATGAATTACAAGCTGGTATTGTTTGGGTGAATACGTGGATGATGCGTGATTTACGAACACCTTTTGGCGGTGTAAAAGCATCTGGTGTTGGTCGTGAAGGTGGTTTTGAAGCCCTACGCTTTTTTACAGAAGCCAAAAATGTTTGTATAAAATATTAAAGATGGGAATTGGCAGAAGAGAATTCACAAAATTAATTGGTTTAGCTCTGACAGGCGCAATAATCGATCCTCTTCAAGCAGTTGTGACTCATAATGAATATTATATAAATAAAAAATTAGGAATCATGTTTACCATTCCTAAATCATGGGGTTTTGTTAAAATTAAAGATTTTGGCAAAATAAAAGACAAACAAATTCTTGATGGTTTTTATGAATCGATAAAAAATGAAGTTTATGAAGATTTAGGAAGTCCTATTTGTATTGTTACAAAATATTACGAAGACCTTCCCGAACATGATGGCTTGTTTTCTCCTTCTATAATACTTAAAATAACACCTAAATCAGAGTTTGATAGTTATGGCCATAAGAATTTTGAAGAATTAATCCATATGTCAAGAAAAAATGACAACTCTGTTTTAAAAGATTATAAAATTGTTAATATTTATGTCCCTTACACATTAAATAATTGTCAATTTTTTGAAGATGACTCAGAATATTTATTTGAACATAAAGAACTCAAAAAACCAATAAAAGTAGAACAAAAGAGCATTAAATTTGAACATCAAAATTTTTATTATCAGTTTAGTTGTCATCAGTCTTTAGAAATGAACGAAAAAGCCGATATTGAATTTGAAGCCTTTAAAAAAAGTATAAAATTAATATGAATCTAAATCTAAACAACAAATACGCATTAGTTTGCGGTAGCACAGCAGGAATAGGAAAAGCAACAGCCATGGCACTTGCCAATGAAGGTGTTCAAGTTACCTTAATAGCTAGAAACGAAGACAAGCTAAAAGCTACTTTAGCAGACTTATCAGATCATAGAAACCACGATTATATTGTTGCCGATTTTTCAAACCCAGACGAATTGAAGTCAAAAGTTTCTGACTATATTTCAAAAAATCACGGATTCCATATATTGGTAAATAACACAGGTGGACCAGCCGGAGGCCCCGTTTTTATGGCAGATTTGGACGAATTTCAAAAAGCATTCACACAACATTTAAAATGTAATCATGTGCTAGCCCAAACGGTTGTTCCTTTTATGAAAGAAGCTGGTTATGGTAGAATTATAAATGTTATTTCTACATCCGTTAAGCAACCTCTTGATGGGTTAGGTGTTAGTAACACCATTCGTGGCGCTGTTGCCAATTGGAGTAAAACCCTTGCCAATGAGTTAGGACAATTTGGAATTACGGTGAATAACGTGCTTCCTGGTGCGACTGGAACGGAAAGATTGACAGAGATTATTAAAAACAAATCAGCTAAATCCGGAAATAGCGAAGAAGAAGCTGCCAACGCAATGAAACAAGCCGTTCCAGCTAAACGTTTTGCCAAACCTGAAGAGTTAGCTGATGCTATTACCTTCTTGGCCAGCGAGCGCGCTAGTTATATTAATGGCATTAATCTTCCTGTTGATGGCGGACGAACTAAAAGTCTTTAAAAAATGATTAAGACCTTTTATATCACAATAGTTTTCATGCTTTTTTCAGGAATAGGTCATGCCCAATATACGCTGAAAAACTATTCCAATGCAGAAATTGATAAACTGCCAATAGTTAAAGAAATTGCTAATTGGATTCAGTATAATCAAATTGATAATGTGATACCTTTATTAGCCAATAAAAATATTATTGATCAGACGTATTTAGATTCAGAAACCACATTTTTATCCCTCGAGTATACTAGAGATCGAATTGATTCCAATACACATACCACTGTAGACGATGATCGTAACATTGTTTGGTATGAACGCAACTTTTATAAAAACAGTAAATCGAAATTAAAACCACGCTATCAAATTTACTTTACCGTAGAATTTAGTAACGATTCTTATAGGATAATTGATCTTCGATTTGGCAAGAAGAAAAAAATAAACACGAGTGAATATGATACAAATTGATGCCAAAGTTTGTAACTTTATATCATTCATTTCTTAAAAAAACACAAAATGAGCACCATATTTCCACCTATTAATTTTAAAGCATGGATAGAAGAAAACAGACATCTTTTAAAACCACCAGTTGGCAATAAAGTTGTTTGGAAAGATGGCGACTTTATTGTGATGGTCGTGGGCGGCCCAAACAACCGAAAGGACTACCATTATAACGAAACACCTGAATTCTTTTACCAAATAGAAGGTGACATGGTTTTAAAGGTTATAGAAAATGGCAAACCAAAAGATATTCATATAAACGAAGGAGACATTTTCCTACTACCGCCAAAAGTGCCGCATTCTCCACAACGAGGTGCCAACACCGTGGGATTAGTAATTGAATATCCTCGAGAAAAAGGTGTCCAAGATGCCTTACTTTGGTTCTGTGAAAACTGCACCACTAAATTATACGAAGAGGATTTTACCGTTGAAAATATTGAAACGGATATGCCTGTAATTTTTGATAAATACTACGGCGATCAAGCCAAACGAACATGTCCTAATTGTGGCGAAACCATGGAGCCACCAAAAAAAGTACAGATAGAAGACTAAATTATGAAACGAAAACTTCGAATTAACGGCCACTCACACCTACTTCCCTATCCAGAGGAAATTCCCCAGTTTATGCAAGACAAGGGTATTTTCTGGGTAGATAAAGACCGGAAATTTATGCTTCAGAAGGATTGGAACAGACCCATTACGGATTCTAGTTTCTTTTTAGATGAAAAGTTAGCATGGATGGAGCGTTTTAAAATAGACCACGCCGTAGTTTTAAATTTATCGCAGTTATACGGAAATGGTTTACGTGTGGAAGAAATGCGAAAAGCCTTGCGTTTTCAAAATGATTTTAATGCGAAAGCACAACGCGAAAACCCAAGTAAATTTACCTGTGGTTTTGTTGTTCACCCTGGTTTTGTAGAAGGTGCCTGTTGGGAAATTGAACGTTGTGTGGAAGAACTAGGCATGCAATTGCTCTGCTTACCAACGCACTATATGGATACCATTGGTACGTGGCGTTGTATTTTTGATGAAGAAAATGAGCCCATTTTTGAATTGGCCAACAAATATAATTTAGCTGTAGAAATTCACCCTTATGATGGTGAAAAGTTCATTAAGTTAGAAAACACCTCTTGGCGTTTTCACTTAATTTGGATGTTGGCGCAATGCGCGGATGCCTATCATTTTTTAACCTTAAATGGGTACCAAGATAAGTTCCCAAATATGCGAACCTGTTTTGCACATGGTGGCCAACTAGCACAAATTAATTTAGGCCGCCGAATTCAAGGGTTTGATGGCAGACCAGATTTATTTGAAGGCAAAAGTCACCCGAGAAAAGCCGTTGGACATAAAAACATCTTTTTTGATACTTTGGTTCATGATACTGGTGGCCTGCAATTATTAATAAAAAATCAAGGCTCCAAACAAGTGTTAATGGGACTTGATGATCCCTATCCACTAGGCGAAATGGAAAGTGAAAAACAATCGTCCTATCCCGGAAAGATTTTAGATCTGGCAATGGAACAAAAAATAATTTCAGAAACCGAACGCGATGCCATTTGGGAAGACAACGTTATCCAGTGGTTGTGTGGTGATGATGAAATAGCGAAACAGAAATTAGTCAACCGGATTTTAGGATAAATTGCCACTATAATCAAGCAAGCAGCTCAACAACAAACAACTCGCAACAGTTAACAATAAAACATGCATTTCCTTTCAGAAGATTTAGATACCTATGTGGTAAACCATTCGGAAAACGAACCTGAATTACTACAACAGTTAACACGAGAAACCTACCAAAAAATTTTGCAACCACGCATGTTAAGTGGGCATTACCAAGGTCGCGTGTTAAGTATGATTTCTAAATTAATCAACCCAAAAACCATTTTGGAAATTGGCACTTATACCGGGTATTCCGCTTTGTGTTTAGCAGAAGGCATGCAAAAGGAAGGCGAACTTCATACCATTGATATTAACGAAGAGCTTGTTGATTTTCAGCGCAAATATTTTGATAAATCTGAATTTGGAAAGCAAATTCATCAGCATTTAGGAAACGCCTTGGATATTATTCCAACACTCAATAAAACCTACGATTTGGTTTTTATAGATGCCGATAAGGAAAACTATTCTGCGTATTTTGAACTGATTATAGAGCGTTTAAATCCTGGAGGCATCATCTTGTCAGATAATGTACTTTGGAGTGGTAAAATACTCGATACAAGCTTTAAAAAGGACGACACATCCACTCCTGCTTTAATTGCATATAACACATTGCTTAAAAACGATCTACGTGTAGAAACTGTTTTATTACCCATTCGTGATGGGTTAACGATTAGTAGAAAAAAATAATAATTCACGACATTTAAAAATGTAAAGCATTTCCCATAAAAGGAGCCTAAATTTTTTGATTAATGTCATTTCTACATACTAATATCTATTATAATCCAACAAAACAACCATGTTTGAGAATACGGAAAATAACAGCTTTTGGAAGACAGGCAACGGTAAAGATTTTCTAGTTTGGGCCAATATCCATGAAGAAAATTTAATATCTAATTATAGCACTCAATTATTTCTTCAGTACGATGATGAGCTAGAAACATTAACAAAAGTGTGGTTAGAAAATGGTGATTTTAAAACCATCATGAAATCTATACACCAGAATCATGAAAATAAGAACCTACCTTTAAACTATCTGAAATTTAAAAATAATTTGTACCATGTCCCAAATTGGGTTGATTTTGATTTAATTCAAGCAGGCTGTAAACTTTCAGAAAGAAGTGGTCTAAACGGACTCTTGGTTTTACGCAACTTTGCCCTTTTAGGTGGATATAATTTTGCAAACCTAACCAAGCCTTTAGTTGCTACTGGATCTTTAGAAAAGGGAGCCGCTAACCGCCTTTATAACACACTCAATTTTTGGGTTGAAGTTAGTAGAAGCGATAAAAATGCACATGGCAAGCGCTTAAATGCATGCATGCAAACGCGCTTAATTCATTCTGCCTCGCGCTTAATGATTCAAAAAAAACATCCAGAATGGAATAAAGATTGCTATGGCGAGCCCATTAATTATGCCGATATGATTGCTACGAACATTGCTTTCACGGTTTACTACTTATATGGATTACAAAAATTAAATTTCAACTATTCTGAAAAGGAAGAATTAGGCGTTTTCCACCTATGGAAATACGTAACCTATCTTTTAGGTGTTCCAAAGGAACTTATTCCGAACAATAAAATGGAAGCTTTAAGTTTCTTTCATTTTTGGACTAAATACCAAGGGCAACCAGACGAAGATGCTATTAAACTCTCCGAGTCGTTGTTAAATGAAAACACACCTATAGGTATGTTTAAGTTAGATATTATTAAACGAAATATGGGATATATTCATAAAAGTATTTCTAATTATTTAATTGATGGCGACATCCGGCAAAACTTAAATATACCAGAAGTCCGATTTAAGAATATCATTCCGAAAGCCGTGCAATTGAAGAATCAATTAATTATAAACACAGAACGGGAAATTCAGGAAGGAAGAGCAAATCAGAAAAGTATATTGAATGATTATAAAAATGCCATCACTTAACAGGTCATTTAAAATTCTAAATACAACATTTAGAAAATTATCCTCTCGTGGAATATTCTTAATGGCAATTCACGATGGAGTTATGAACTAGTAGCAAGGTCTATAAACCTATTTATCCTGCAAGCTATCGGAAATAAATTGCTTTATTTAATTTTACCTAACTTGGTTGCTATAATAAACAAACCAGCTCATCAATTTGCATGTAATGTGGACGTGTAGTCTGGATTCTAACTTAGCACCTTTATAAATTATTTTTTTATGAAATTAAACTTATTGTCCTGTGAAGCTCAAAAACCAGACAGACGAGCGATAGCCAAATGTATGGTTGAAATTTCAAATAACATATCTGAATCTCTAGCTAATGAACTCACCGATATCCTTTTAGAAGGCGATGCTGTTGCTATTGCCGTATCTGATAAAAACTCGGGTTCCGCTTTACGAGCGTTACGAAAATTGGATATTGATTATGAGATTATAGAGTAAGTTTATAATTCGTAATAGCTTATCATTTAACAGAATAGTTAAAGCTTGACTTTCTTAAAAAAATTAACGAACTTCGTTTTCAACTGATATAAAACATTCAAACGATTTCATATCATAACGTTGTGTGTAATGCGAGAAAAATCCAAACTAAAAAGAAAAAAAAGACGAAAACTATTTAATTTTCGTCTTCAGGTTTAATAAATTCAGACTGATATTTTTCTAAAAACTCCTTCTGTCTTGCCATCATTTGTTGCCTTAATTTATCAATGTCCATAAAATCATTACCAAAATTACTTCCAAAAAAATCATCATTAAAGAAACGTTTGCTAAAAAGTGAATCTTGAGAAAAAATAGCTTCAAAACCCTCGTTTACAAATCCTGAATAATTTGTAAAGAATCTTGATTTAAATGATTGCATCAAACTATCCTTATCAGACACTGAAAGATTGTCAAATTTGCCATTGGATGACCAAGAATAAATGCTGTCATACCGTATCAAATTACCATTTTCATCAAATTCCTTATCGACTTTCCAAGTGCCTTTAGGTTGTTCAACTAATTTACCATCACTTTCTTTTATTTCTGTTTTTTGTTCATTTTTTTGTCCGTTGCAACTAATGCTTAACAATCCAACCATAAATAACAAAATATACTTTTTCATCACTTTAGATTTTAAGTTAAAATTAATTTAGGCGTTGGCAAAAATGTTCTGAACAGTCCACCAGTTTCTATGGTTTTAATCAATTTGTTTTGGTGGAACACTTCACAATTTCTTTCACCACTATTATACCATATACATTCCAAATAAGTATCATTATCTACTAATCCAAGTATTGAATCTTTTTTTGGAACGTATTTGAGAACCTGCATTTTTGGAGCGGTAAGTTTTCCTTTAACTTTTACCCAATCCCCAGATTTAAACTTTCTTGGCATAACGATATAGTTTTAAAGAATTAAACTGATTATTAAGAGGATGCTGATTTATTCAGCATCCTTCTCAATATTTTACTTAAAAAATTAGTGAAACAATTATGAAATCTTAATACTTCTGGCAGGCTTTTGTTTAGCCTCCTCTTTTTTCGGTAAAAGAATACTCAAAATACCATTTTCATAGCTCGCATTAATCTTTTCATCATTTACACTTTCTGGTAAAGTGAAGGTTCTTTTGAACGAGGAATAACCAAACTCTCTACGAGTATAATTTTCTTCCTTGTGTTCACTTTCTTCCTTCGTTTCTGTAGAAATAGATAATACTTCATTATCGAGGTCAATATGGAAATCTGATTTCTTTAGACCTGGAACCGCCATTTCCACCATAAAGGCATCAGCAGTTTCCTTGATATTCACTTTCGGTAAAGTAATGCCAGTATTAAAATTTGAGGTAAATACTGATGGTAGGTCTCTATTAAAGATATCTTCTAACCAGTTTGACACAGTAGGGAAGTTTTGATTTGAATTTCTGTTCGCTAAACTTCCGTTTTTAGGAACAGTTGCTAAATTGCTCATAATTAAAAAATTTAATTAAACATTATTTCAAATTTGAAATCTATTGCGATTTCATTTCCATCTTAAACAAATAAAATACCAAAATCGAATAAAGGACTTTTGTTGGGAATTTTGTCCAATATTCTATGAAATTTTGTCATAATTCTGAATAATTGTCATATTTATACACAATAAAATGACATATTTACATTTGTACTTATATTAAAAAATGGAAATTAGGTATGAAAAATAAAACCTACCGAATCAAAGCTTGGGAATAAGTACTACACACAACAACGTATATAAAAAATTCCTGCAAAGTGCTTAATTCATTGGCTATTTTATATATTTATGGTCTGTGCTAATCCGAAAAATTTGTGCCTATTTACACGCAACTTTTCATATACAAGAACGTAAACGAAACTGAAAAATTAAAATAAAGAAATTGCTTATCTAACCAAGTAAAGACCCAATATTCCTTTAGAGCTTCCGCCTCACAGACCCCGTAAAATCCTCCAATTCGTCTTTTACTTTATTCAGTTCGTCTTGAACATCTTTGGTAACGCTGGTATCAATGCCATTTTTTTCGGCACTTTTGGTGATTTCAGATTTCAGGTCGTTGGACGCATCTTTAAGCATGCGCATACCTTTACCCATTCCGCGAGCTATTTCAGGAATTTTATCGGCACCAAAGACCATGACTACTATAAATAGTATAAACATGATTTCGGTAGTACCTATAAATAAGTATATGGCTTGTTGTATCACGATGCAAATATAGTAAGTAGTTTGATACGAATAAAAAAAGCCGACTGTTAAAAGTCGGCTTTTAATAAAATATTATAATAATTAATCTTTTTTCTTATCCTTGAACTGATCAAACTGGCTTTGTTTCACTTCTCGTGGCCACGAATTGTTTGATGTATCTACATCAGCTGTCTCTAAATTAGGATCGACAGTAATTTTAACAATCTCCTTATCAGACGCTACTGCTTTGCTTACTTCTTTATCATTTAAGCGCCAGATTTGTGCTGGATATTTTTCCATTTTGGTTGTACCATCGGCATAGGTATACTCCACTATAATTGGCATGACTAATCCGCCTGGCTTCTCAAACGTTACGCTGTAGAAATATTTAGGTTGTTTAATTTTAGCACGTTCTTCAGGTGTAAAATTATCCATTACATATTCCTTTAAAGTTGGTGAGTTTTCTAAAAGCGTCCTATTTTTCATGTCTTCAGTAAATTCCTCACTTCCTTCTTCAACCATATAAACTAAAGGTGGTAAATCGCTCATTTTCATGCCACGTTGTTTTACCATTTCTTTAATACGTGCATTAGGTTCCGATGAAACATAATATTTTTTCACCTCTTTAACACCCATATCTACATAATCTGTTGTATAAAACCAACCTCTCCAGAACCAATCTAAGTCGAATGCCGATGCATCTTCCATAGTTCTAAAGAAATCTTCTGGCGTTGGGTGCTTAAACATCCAACGGTTTGCATATTCCCTAAAGGCATAGTCAAACAACTCACGCCCCATAACGGTTTCTCTTAAAATGTTTAGAGCTGTAGCCGGTTTTCCATAAGCATTATTTCCAAACTGATAGGTGTTTAAACCTTTAGTCATAATAGGCGCAATATAATCTTGATCGCCACCCATATAAGGTACAATGTTAGCGGCTGGTCCACGACTTGATGGATATTTATCATGTCCTTCAGATAAAGCGGCTGGATACCACTCACCAAAATCTTGTTCAGCTACATATTGAGCAAAGGTATTTAAACCTTCATCCATCCAAGTCCACTGACGCTCATCACTATTTACAATCATTGGGAAATAGTTATGGCCTACTTCATGGATAATAACACTAATCATCCCGTATTTAGTACGATCGCTGTATTTTCCATCTTTATCTGGACGTCCGTAATTAAAACAAATCATTGGGTATTCCATTCCTTGTTGCTTGGCATGAACCGAAATAGCTTTATGGTATGGATAATCAAATGTCATACGTGAGTATGTTTTTAATGTACTTGCCACGGCATAGGTGGACCACTCTTCCCATAACGGGTTTCCTTCTTTCGGGTACATAGAAACAGCCATGACATCTCTGTCGCCAATTTTAACTGCCATCATATCCCAAATGTATTTTCTAGACGTTGCAAATGCAAAATCTCGAACATTTTCCGCCGAATATTTCCAGGTTTTACTCCCTGTTGCACGACCTTTTTCTGCCTTTTCAGCTTCTTCTTGTGTTACAATAAAAACAGGCTTATCATAGGATTTTTGCGCTTGTTCGTAACGTTTCATCATGTCTTTTGAAAACACCTCTTTACGGTTGGTTAAAACACCCGTTGCATCCATAATATGATCTGAAGGCACCGTAATATTCACTTCATAATTACCAAACGGTAAAGCAAATTCATCACGTCCCCAGAATTGGGAGTTTTGCCAACCTTCTACATCACTGTAAACAGCCATTCTTGGAAAGAACTGTGCAATAATATAGTTTCTATTACCATCTTCTGGGAAAAATTCATATCCAGAGCGTCCACCCATATTTACATAATCATTAATATTGTACCACCATTTGATAGAGAATACAAACTTATCACCTGTACCCATTGCTTTTGGCAATTCAACACGCATCATGGTACGATTTATCATGTGTGGCAATGCTTTTCCGCTAGCATCTGTAACGGCTTCTATTTTAAAACCACCATCAAAACCGTCTGTCATATATTCTGAAGCAAAGCTACCAGCTTGTTGTGCTCCACGTACACCACTACCTTCAATTAAAGGCGACTGTGAATCTTTAGCACGCATATTTTGATCTAGCTGCACCCATAAATACTTTAAAGGATCCGGTGAATTATTAGTGTATGTAATAGTTTCAAAACCGGATATTGTGGCTTTGTCATCATCCAACGTTAAATCCATTTTATAATCTGCTTGCTGCTGATAATAAGCTGGACCTGGTGCTCCCGATGCTGTACGGAACATATTTGGTGTTGAAAATTCATCATACAATTGTTTGAATTTATTATTGTTTGTATGACCTGGTTTGCGTTCTGGTTTCTGTTCCTCATCTTGAGCAAATGCTCCAAGGGAAACAAATAAAGCAGATAGAAAAAGATACTTTAGTTTTCTCATAGTTGGTTTGTATTACTATATAATTGATTGGAAAATTAACACTTTTTTAAGGTAATGAATTAATTTAATTAAAGTTTAACATTCCTTTATCATTTTGTTTTATCAGTATAAAGCTATTATTCTCATCATTAATATTGGTTCTTACAATATTTTTCTGGTCAGGAAACAAATCGAATAATACTTGATTACTAACTTCAAATGATTGGATTGAAGGCACATTTGTAATTTCTAAATAACAATACACAATGTCATTTTCATATTCTTTACCTAAAAACACCATATTAGCGTGCTTGCCATTGATGGTTATCGCCATTTTTTCAACAAGATATTTTCCAATATATTGGTTTACATTTTTAGACTCACTTTTGGCTGCTAATGTTACAGTTTCGTCATATCTTGTGCGAATTAAACGCTCGAAATCATCTACAAATATTCGGGTTATAATTTGAACGGATTGTTTTTCTTTTACATATTCAATTTGCGTAATACTCACATAATATTTGTGTGCTGACGAAAAAGCTAGAAGTGGAATAATGGCTAAAATGAATAGGTATTTAAGTAATTTCATTTATTTGTGATTTTTAAAATGCTAATGTAGTTATTCATTGGGTTCAAAAATTATTCCATCTTAAAATTACGGATACTTTATGTTTTTATTATCATAATAAATAAACAGCTTTTCCTTAAGATACTCATAGTGATTAACCGCTGATTTGTTTTTACAACGTTGTAGAAAGTCTGGTTGTTCTGAAACAAAAAAGAGAAATTCCATAATATATACATCCTCCAAAGGGTAATCGGCAAAAACAGTTTCCGAAATATGGGTTTTTAAATGATACATAAGCGCTTCTTTTTCTTCTAATTGCACATACGTTTTCATTTCTTTGGTTCTACCGGTGATAGCATTAATAACCGGAACCAACCTAATTGAAGCTCCTAAACCTCCTAAAGAGCCACCGAGTTTTGGGTCTAAATCGCCAGCATCTTTTAAATGTCGTTGTGTCTGTGTTAATGGTTTGCCTTGATAACTGAGAATACCCGCTTTTTTAGATGTCATGGGTTCGCCTCTCACATTAGCCACATCAGAATTCATATTTCCGGTTAAAACTTTTCCAACGGTTACCTCATCTAGTTTATTTACGTGTTCCAATAAGGTAATAACTACCGTTCCGTTTTTATAAGTTTCTTGATCCACCATAAGCATTTGCAATTCATGCTGAAGGGACGAAAAAATTAAGGTATCCTGTAACTTGACTTCAATTTCAAACAGTCCAAAACTATTAGTAATAGTGTTCTTTTTTGATGATTTATTAATAACATGAACATTCTCGGCATCTTGAGATGTTAGTACTTTTCCCCGAAGCATTTTAGTTTGCGCAACCACATGGTGCTGCGTAAAACCACAAACCAAAATCAGGATGCATAGGAATTTACCCATAACACGTTCACCTTTTTATATTTTGTTTATAGCGTTCCAATTTTTCAACTAAAAACTGCAAAACATCAATTCCATTTATACTTTTACAACGCTCTAAAAATTTCGTATCTTCAGAACAAAAGTAAAAATAATCCATACGCAAAGCTGGTTCTAATGGATAATTAGTAAACAAATCAGCTTCATGAGCCACGCGAATTTTGTGCAAAAGCTCATCTTTCTCTTCGAGTTCTGCTTGCCTTTTATAGCGTTTAATGTTGCCATTAATGGTGTTTACCAGCATGCCAATCATACCACTTTTAGCATAACTTAAACGCCTTTCGGTTTGGGTGGGCATTTTTCCTTGAAAACTAGGAATACCTGCTTTTTTAGCTGTCATGGGTTCGCTTGCTATGGATTGAACATCTTGCAATAAATTACCTGAAAGCACTTTTCCTACCACGACTTCATCCAGCATATTTACTAAAGGTTCCAAAAACACCTGAATTTGTTTCTCCTGAAGCATTTCAGCGTCTACAACCAAAGAAATTAATTGATGTTGAATAGATGAAATTATAATGACATCATTCAGCTTTCCCGGAATTTCAAACGCGCCAGAAGCATTGGTAATGGTGAATTTTTTTGATGTTTTATTAATGACATGAATATTTTCAGCATCTAAATTTGTGATAACCTGACCTTCCAAATCTATAGTTTGAGAAAACATATTTGCGGTGAAAATAAATAGTAAGAATCCAAATCTAATCGCTTTCATGAGTATGAGCGATTTTTAGATTTTGTTTGAAAACGCGTAATTTTTCAATTAGATAATTCAAAATTTCAATAGATGATTTGTTTTTGCAACGCGCTAAAAAATCTGGTTGTTCGGAAGCAAAGTAAAAATACTCCATAACATATTCTTCTGGTAACGGATTTTCAGTGAACAAATCGTTAGAAAGCTCGTTCTTTATTCTAAACATTAAATCGTCCTTCTCCTCTAATTTAACCTGTTTTTTCAACTTTTTGGTTCTACCCGAAATGGCATTTAAAATAGGATTGAGCGGAATGATCCCGCCTCCCGTAGTCGCTTCGTTTAATTTACGTTCGCTTTGGGTTTTAAGCGGTCCTTGATAACTGGGAATGCCTGCTTTCTGAGATGTCATCGGTTCCTCTTCAACACTAGAAACATCTAACACCATGTTCCCTGTTAATATTTTTCCAACGACTACTTGATCCAATTCATTTAATTGCTCTTCTAAAGTAACCACCAAGGTTTTATTTTGTATAATTTCAGCATCTATTAAAACAGATGTAATTTTATGTTGAATAGATGTAAAAATCAACGTATCATTTAAAGTTGCAGAAATCTGAAACGCCCCATCAACATTAGTAATCGTGAATTTTTGTGCCGTTTTATTAATAACGTGAATGTTCTCTACGTCTGTTGTACTTTGCACTTTCCCCGATAGCACTATAGTTTGCGCGTAACTTTGTTGAATGGTAACCAACAGCAATAAAAGAAATAATTTAATTCTGCCCATTAGTTTGTTTTAAAAACAATTCGCTTTGTTCCTGCAAGAACTCCATACGATTCAATTCGTTTTTCTCTCCTAACATGCTGACTTCAAATCCGTTTTCCAAACAAAATGCAAAAAATGGTTCAACCTGTTTTAAAGGAATATTGTACGTTTCATTAATGTATTGTGGTGAATAAATATCGGCTAAATCCAATGGTCTTTTATCACGAAGTAATTGAACAGATTCTTTTTTTAAAGATGCATTTAATAATTTATTGATTCCAAAAATATTTGCAAAATTCAACCCATTATAAAAAACACCAGGATCGGCAGCTATATTTTGTGGTTTTGTAAACTCATCTTCACCAAATTCCAAATTGCTCAAATCGCCAAAACTCATAAGAATTGCTTTTTGAGTTTCGGCATTTTTAATATCAACTAATAAATCGCCTGTTAACTTGGATGGCAACAAAATTACTTCGCTTAAGGTATTAATAGCTTCCACTAAAAATAAGCGCAGTTTTTTAGAATCAATAACATCTTGAGTTATCACAACTGTTCGTGCTTCATATTGTAAAGCCGAAACCTCCAACACATCTTTAATAGCCACTTCCATGATAAAATCACCATCAATATCCGCAATGGTTCCTTTGTTAGATGAAATATTAAAAATGGTAACACCTTCCACATCGCTATTCGCTATAATTTTCCCTTCCACTTCAACACGTGTTGTACTTTGAGAAAAAACAGTTCCAATTGTAAATAAGAAGAGAAATCCGAGTAATTGATGTTTCATAGTGGTAGGTTTAGTTGTGATAAAGAAACTATTTCAAATCTTAATTAAAATGCAAATAGTAGATAAACTTTTGTTAAATCCAATGTTTACTTAAATTTACAAAAATTTGGCTTATGAAACAATTACTTATTGCAAGCACATCAACTATTCATGGTAGTGGATATTTAGATTATTTATTGGAAGAATTGCAGGTGTTTTTTAAAAATTGCCAAACTATTTTATTTATTCCTTATGCACGACCAGGCGGTATGTCGCATGATGAGTACACCCAAAAAGCACGTGAGGCTTTTCAAAAAATTAATAAAAACGTGATTGGGATTCATGAGTTTGAATCGGCTACAGAAGCAATAAATCAAACTGAAGGTATTTTTACAGGTGGAGGTAATACCTTTGTTTTGCTTTCTCAATTGTATAAAAACAACTGTATGGAAGCTTTAAAAAATGCCATTCATGCCGGCACACCATATTTAGGAACTAGCGCTGGCAGTAATATTTGCGGTTTAACTATTAATACCACCAATGATATGCCTATTGTATATCCGCCAACGTTTAAGGCACTAGCCTTTGTACCATTTAATATTAATCCTCATTATCTAGATCCCATCCCGAATACCAAACACATGGGTGAAACCCGCGAAACACGAATTAAAGAATTTCATGCATACAACACATTTCCTGTTGTTGGATTACGTGAAGGTAGTTGGTTAGAAGTAAAAGGTAAATCCATCACCTTGAAAGGAACTTTAGATGCTCGAATATTTGAATATGAAAAGGAACCTTATGAAATTAAAACGGATACTAGCTTACAGCATTTAACATAAGTATGACAACTAATTCCCATAATATAGACCAATTTAACTATTGTGTTAAGCCTATTTCTGCTGAAGAAACCTATGCTGTTAGACAACCGGTTTTAAGAGCCGGTAGACCTATTGAAGATTGTGTTTTTGAAGGTGACAAGTTAGCATCAACATGCCATTTAGGATTATTTTATAAGGAAACTATTATTGGCGTTGCCACGTATATAAAAAATAAAAACGCAGTTTTTCCTGAAGAACTACAGTATCAATTACGAGGTATGGCTATTTTAAAAAATCATCAACAAAAAGGCTTGGGAGCACTTTTAATTCAGGCAGGTGAAGCGAAATTATTAAAAATGAAGGTTGACAGATTATGGTTTAATGCGCGCGAAGTGGCCACCAAATTCTATACAAATCATGGCTATCAAATTGAAGGAGAAAGCTTTAATATTGAAAGTATTGGTATTCATTTTTTGATGACTAAAAAACTATTTTACCTGTGAAAAACAATTTAAAGCAACCTGCTGTTTTTAAACCTCAATTATAAACTCACGAGCATTTTCAAGCTTAATTTTGAAACCAAAGAAATAATAAACGCCTATCTTTGTGCTTTAAATTATTAGCATTTTTACCATGGATAAAAAAGTGATATTAATGATTTTAGACGGTTGGGGGAAATCTCCCGACCCTAAAGTTTCCGCTATAGATCATGCCAACACACCATTTATAGATTCTCTATATTCTAAATATCCACATGCAAGTTTACGAACCGATGGCTTGCATGTTGGACTCCCTGAAGGTCAAATGGGAAATAGCGAAGTGGGTCACATGAATCTTGGCGCTGGACGCATTGTATATCAAGATTTGGTGAAAATTAATTTGGCCGTAAAGAATAATACCCTCAAAGACGAGCACACCTTAATGGATGCCTTTAACTACGCAAACATTCATAACAAACCTGTTCATTTTGTAGGTTTGGTAAGTGATGGTGGTGTGCATTCTCATATTAATCATTTATACGGATTAATTGATGCGGCCAATCAAGCCGGTGTTACCAATTCGTATGTTCATGCCTTTACAGATGGTCGTGATGTAGACCCAAAGTCAGGTTTTGATTTTATTTCAAAATTAGAAAATTTTATAATTAATTCACCAACCGAATTAGCCAGTATTACGGGTAGATATTATGCCATGGATCGGGATCAACGTTGGGAGCGTATTAAGTTAGCGTATGATGTTTTGGTGAATGGCATAGGAACTCCAGCAAAAAATGCCACGGACGCCATTCAACAAAGTTATGATGCCGGTATTACAGATGAGTTTATAAAACCTATAGTTATGGTTGATGGGCAAAATCAACCAAAAGCAACCATCAAGGATGGCGACGTAGTAATCTTTTTCAATTTTAGAACAGATAGAGGTCGTGAGTTAACGGAAGCACTTTCGCAAGTGGATTTTCATGAGCAAAATATGCATAAGCTTAATTTGTATTTTGTAACCATGACGAGTTATGATGACACTTATAATAACGTTCACGTCGTGTATCATAAAGACAATCTAAATAATACGCTTGGCGAAGTTTTAGAAAAGCACAATAAGAAACAGATTCGGATTGCCGAAACTGAAAAATATCCACACGTAACATTTTTCTTTTCTGGTGGTCGTGAAACACCGTTTACAGGTGAAACTCGAATTTTAAGAAACTCCCCAAAAGTAGCTACCTACGATTTAAAACCCGAAATGAGTGCTTACGAATTGCGTGATGCTTTAATTCCAGAATTGCAGAAAGGCGATGTAGATTTCGTCTGTTTAAATTTTGCAAATGGAGATATGGTTGGTCATACAGGTGTTATGGCTGCAGCAATAAAAGCTTGTGAAGTGGTGGATACGTGCGTTAGAGATGTTATAACAACAGCGCTTGAAAATAACTATACCACATTACTAATTGCCGACCATGGTAATTGCGAGACCATGATAAATCCAGATGGCTCACCAAATACAGCACATACCACAAATCCAGTTCCAATAATTTTAATTGACAAGGATTTAAAATCTATTAAAGATGGGGTTTTGGGCGATTTAGCACCAACAATTTTAAAACTCATGGGAGTTCCACAACCGGAAGCCATGACGCAACATCCTCTTATATAAGCTTAATTTTGTATTTTAGGAATTAGATGTAATCTATGAATTTCACCGATAAACTTATTATAGCCGTCGATTTTGATGGAACCATTGTAGAAGATGCCTATCCAAAAATTGGAAAGCCTAAACTATTTGCTTTTGAAACACTTGAACGCTTGCAAAAAGAAGGTCACAGAATAATTTTATGGACATATAGAAGCGATATTCGTTTAGCAGAAGCTGTTGCGTTTTGTAAAGAAAATGGCTTGGAATTTTATGCTGTAAATAAAAGTTTTCCGGAAGAGCAATTCGATTATACGAAAAGTCGAAAAATCCATGCGGACATTTTTGTAGATGACAGAAATATAGGTGGTCTTTTGGGTTGGGGTGAAATTTATCAATTGCTTGCCAACCCAAAGTACCACCCTCATAACCTTCCAAAAAAGAAAGGATTATTTTCCTTCTTTAGAAGATAAAATTTATCCTCTTATTAATTCAAAGTAACTTTTATCAACAGTCTCTTGATGATCAGGATGTGCTATATTTACTAATGCTTTCACGCGTTCTTTAATAGTTTTCCCGTACAAATTGGCAATACCATATTCCGTTACCACATAATGCACATGCGATCGGGTTGTTACCACACCAGCTCCAGGTTTTAAACTTGGAACAATTCTACTAATTCCAGATTTTGTTGTAGATGGCAAAGCAATAATTGCTTTTCCGCCTTCACTTAAGGAAGCGCCACGAATAAAATCCATTTGCCCACCAACACCGGAGTACATGTGTGCTCCAATAGAATCTGCACAAACTTGTCCCGTAACATCCACCTCTATAGCAGAGTTTATAGCCACCATTTTAGGATTTCGTTTTATAATAGACACATCATTTGTGTAATTAGAAGCCCGCATTTCTACAAATGGATTATCATCTACATAGTCATAAAGTCGCTTGGAACCCATTAAAAAGGTTGTTAAAGCGCGACCACGATTAATGCCTTTATAGTTTCCGTTAATGACATCGTTCAAAATTAAATCAATAACACCATCGGAAAACATTTCCGTATGCAGGCCTAAATCTTTATGATTCGTTAAGCGTGTTAAAACGGCATTTGGAATATTACCAATTCCCATTTGAAGTGTACTTCTATCTTCAATTAAACCCGCTACATGGGTTCCAATTTTACTTTCAATTTCGGAAGGCGTTACCATGTCATGCGTTGGTAAAGCTTCATCACAATCTACAAAAACATCAATTTCAGAATGGTGAATAATTCCCGCGCCATGGGTTCTTGGCATTTGTACATTTACTTGTGCTATAACAACATCTGCATTATCAATAGCGGCTAACGTTGCTTCAACAGAAACACCTAAAGAGCAATAACCATGTTTATCAGGTACGGACACATGAATAAAAGCATATTGTAAATCCACAATATTACGTTTAAAAAGCAAAGGTAATTCACTTAAAAAAACAGGCGTATATGAACCGTTTCCTGCTTTCAAGGTGTGCCGCACATTTTTTCCTATAAAAAAGGAATTCACATGAAAACTATCCCGATATTCTGGGTTCGCATAAGGGGCATCACCTTCGGTGTGTAGCTGACAAATTTCTACATTGCGTAATTCTTCATGTCTTTCTGTTAAAGCACGAAGTAAAACTTGCGGTGCTGCGGCAGCTGCTTGAATATAAATTTTACTATTTGATTTTACGATTTTTACGGCCTCTTGCGCCGAAACTGACTTATACATAGGTTCCAATTTTAAAGTGCAAAGTTCGAGAAAAAGAATGAACTAAAAGCTGCCAAAAGTCATATTCCTAAAGATTACATAGCTTGTTTAAATTAAGTATCTTTGCCCATATTTTTGAATTATGATTATAGTAAAAACAAGAGAAGAGATAGAATTAATGCGTGAAAGTGCTTTAATTGTATCTAAAACTTTAGGAATGCTTGCCAAAGAGGTAAAGCCGGGTGTTACCACATTACAATTAGATAAATTGGCCGAAGATTTTATTAGGGAGCAAGGTGCTATACCTGGATTTTTAGGCTTGTATGATTTTCCAAATACGCTTTGTATGAGTCCAAACTCACAAGTTGTCCATGGGTTCCCAACAAATGAACCTTTGCAAGAAGGCGATATTATTTCTATAGACTGTGGTGCTATAAAAAACAACTTTTATGGTGATCACGCCTATACATTTGCTGTTGGCGAAATAGCTCCTGAAATTCAAACGCTTTTAGATGTTACCAAGCAATCTTTATATGAAGGGATTCGTGAATTTAAAGTTGGTAATCGTGTTGGAGATGTTGGTTATGCTATTCAAAAATACTGTGAAGACAGAGGTTATGGTGTGGTTCGTGAATTAGTAGGACACGGCATAGGCCGTAAAATGCATGAAGATCCCGAAATGCCAAACTATGGTAAACGAGGTCGTGGCAAAAAGTTTGTGGAAGGCCAAGTAGTTGCTATTGAACCTATGATAAACATGGGAACTCATAGAATAAAACAACATCGTGATGGTTGGACCATTACTACTTTAGACAATAAACCGTCGGCTCATTTTGAACATGATGTAGCTATTGTTGATGGAAAACCTGAATTGCTTTCTACGTTTGGATATATTTATGAGGCTTTAGGGATTGTGAGTGATGAGGAGGATGCGTTTAGACAGAAGGCGTTAGTGCTTTAATAATGAAGCAACTTTTTAAAACAATTCTTAACGTTATTCCTAGACCTATATTAATTAGGTTAAGCTATTTAGCACGTCCTATTTTAGCTTTTTTCATGAAAGGCAATACCTATACAGACCCTATTGATGGCAAAAGTTTTAAAGCGTTTCTACCATACGGTTACGGGAACCAGCGTGATAATGTGCTATCACCTTCTACCCTTTCTTTAGAACGCCATAGATTACTTTGGCTTTATTTACAAAATGATACCGATTTTTTTACCGCTAAAAAAAGTGTGCTTCATTTTGCACCAGAACAATGTTTTTTAAAACGCTTTCAAAAACTTAATAACCTCAACTATACAACAACAGATTTAGAGTCGCCAATTGCAGATGTGAAAGCAGATATTTGCAATCTTCCCTTTGAAGACAATAGTTATGATATTATTTTATGCAATCATGTTTTGGAGCATATTCCAGATGATACTAAAGCCATGCAAGAATTGTTCAGAGTTATGAAACCTGGTGGTTATGGCATATTTCAAATTCCGCAAGATTTAAATCGCGATAGTACTTTTGAAGATGATAGCATTACCGATAAAAAAGAACGTGCTGCCATTTTTGGGCAATATGATCATGTTAGAATTTATGGTCGTGATTATTTTGATAAACTCCGAAACGTGGGATTTAAAGTTGAAGAATTGGATTATACGTCTACACTTTCTGATGCTGAAATAGAACGCTATTGTTTGGCCAAAGGCGAAATTATTCCGGTTGTTTATAAATAAAGATTGAATGGCAACTTATCATAGGATAAAAGCCGAAAGGTTCGCAGAATTTTACAGAGAAATCTTGCTTTTTTTTTAATAACTAATACTGATTTTATAGTTAAAAAATTTTAACTATTAACTTAAATAGTACTTAAACTGAACTTCTAAAACCAACTAAAATGATACATCAAATTATAATTGCAACAGCTGCAATTTTTGGAATGTTAGCCGTAATTTTTGGTGCCTTTGGCGCACATGCTTTAAAGAAAACATTATCTACAGATCAATTACAAAGTTTTGAAGTTGGCGTGAAATACCAAATGTATCATGCCATTGTATTATTAGCATTAGGTTTTAGCCCTTACACCGTAACCGCCACAACCTACTGGTGCTTTACTATTGGTATTATTTTATTTTCTTTCAGTATTTATGGATTGGTATTATCTGATGCTATAGGAAAAAAGCTTCGGGTTTTAGGACCAATCACACCTATTGGCGGCTTGCTTTTAGTTGCTGGCTGGTTTTTGATACTGGTTAATGCGTTTTTATTGGTAATTTAAAACGGAATGATAAATAAATGCTGTTTAAGCTATTTATTTTTGAGCACCTGAATTTCCAACATTATTTTTAATTAAAAAATCTTCCAAAACTACCAAGGACTTATCTTTAAAAATTAAATGGTCCTTTCCGTCCACTTCCTTAAGAATTTGAAAAGTGCCATTCGTGTTTTTGACAAATTTCGAATTCCCAGAATATGTACCACTTTTATTTTCTAAAGTTTCAAATTTAACACCTTCAGTATCGATCCATAAACTATTACCGTCCTCAATAATTTGATATTTCCCAGAACAAAAAGGCCCTACAAATTTGTAATACGAGGCATCAAACATTTTTCCATTGTAAGTGTTTAAAAACCCATGAAGATCCTTTTTACTATTATAAATAGGATGTAAACCTCCACCAAGCGCATTTCCTATGGTGTACCAATTTTTATCCATTCTAATTTCCAAATCACCATTGAATCTATCAATAATATCATTTTTCTTCATGGTCTTTAATTGATCTTCCATATTGGGATTGGCCATATATTTTTTCGTGTTTAAATCGTAAATAAACACATTGTTGGCATTACTTGGGTAGGTTACTAGCATACCATTTGAGCGCGGTAACATAACATGTCCAAAATCATAAGCTTGCGGTAAAAATTGGGTAACGCTTGGTAATTGGTAACCGTCTTTAGAAGCTGCGTTATATGCATATATTCGTGTAGGACGCTCCACATTATCTAATAAAAGAACAAAGCCATCATATTCTATAGCTTCTTTATACGTATTTGCCTCTACCAAAACCTGACCTAAATGATCCATAATTCCAACGTTTCCACCCTTAAAATAAACAGCTATATTATATGAATTAAAGGCACTAATACTATCCATATTAATTAAAAAGGTTTCGTATTCTGCGGTCCAAAAGGCTGTTAAAGAATCTAACCGTCGTTGTTGTCTTTCCTGCTCCAATTTTTCAAGTCGCAATTTTTCATCTTCAATAGCGATGGCTTCCATAGCTTCTTCAATATTTACATACATTAATAACATATCCTGATATTCGGAGGTTTTGTTATCTGGATTCAAATCAAAATAGAGTTGGGTTAGAATTTTAGCTTTTGTGTAATCGCGAACCTCATTACTAACCATAGCGCCAACTCGGGCTACATTACTATCTTCAATTTCCTTAATATAGCGTCTAGCTTTACTAAAGTATTCCAATGCGCTATCCAAATCGCCTTCCAATAAACTTGCTTCGGACTTCTCGACATAAATAGCACCAATTTCGGCATCAGATTGTGAAAAACCAGGCAATGCTAAAAACAACAGGAATACAGGAGTAAATAAAAATTTCATACAAACGATTTAATTAGAAAATATACGGGATACGTATCGGAGCAGATGTGTATCAACATGTTATAATCTAAAATAACAAGAAGTTTACAAAGAAAAAATGTGTAACCAGAAGTTTTCGTTAATATGTTAAATTATTACTATAAAAAACACGTTATATAACTATAAACTTAATTTTCAGAAGGTTGAAGGTGTTAAAACACTAATTTTCAGGAAAACCATTTATAGAAACCGTTTCGAATTCGTTTAGGTCATTCTCAAAAATTAAAAACACTTTTAATTCGGGATGTGCTTTTAAAAATTCCTCAACTTTTTCTATTCCCATGGCTTTAAAAGCGGTAGCATACGCATCAGCAATCATACAATTTTCTGCAATGACTGAAATACTCAGCAAATTGGTTTTACTAGGATATCCTGTTTTGGTATCGATAATATGAGAGTAGCGATTTCCTTGGTCATCAATTTTAAACTTCCGGTAAGTTCCTGATGTTGCCATAGACTCATTTTTTAAGCTTATGGCGTTTAAAATGGATTGTTCACCATCAAAATGTGGCATTTCTACACCCACTTTCCAACTGCTTTGTTTTTCTATATTGGTACCACGCGTTCGGATTTCACCACCAATTTCAACTAAATAATTTTTAACGTTTTTTGATTCTAAAAATAAACCAATTACATCCACGCCATACCCTTTGGCTATGGCATTAAAATCTATAAAAGTACTAGCGGGTTTGGTAATAGTATTATTTTTAATGGAAACCTTATTAAAACCAACACCAAGCATTAGGCTATCAATTTTAAGACTATCTAAAGCCATTATTTTTCCTTCAGGACCAAAATCCCAGGCGTTTACAACTGCTCCAATTGTAGGATCGAAAGCACCATTAGTTGCGTGATATATTGTTTTTGCGTTGTTGAAAACATTCAGAAAATGATCATCTACTGAAACGGTTTCATTACGGTTTAATTTTGAAATATCTGAATCTGAGATGTAGGTAGACATAGATGAATTGATAACCGCAAACAGACTATCAAATTGTGGCTGATAATTGACTTCCGAATCGTAAATAACCGAATACATGGTTCCAAAAACTGGTCCTGATAACTTGGTATTTGTGGGTTCTTGTTTACAGGAAACCAATATAATAAGCATTAAAAATAGAAACCCTAATTTTTTCATATTGAAATTTATTTTTTCATTTTTTGAAGTTGCCACGGCCTAGATTCCTGTTTGCCAACAACTAGGATCGCCATGACCGTTTAATTTAAGTTGGTTTCAATTACTTGAATTCCGTTGTATTCAATAAGGTACTCTTCGTTTAAATAGATAGGTAAATCTTCGCCATTTGGATTGCCTAACCCAACGCCAGCGTAGAGAACTTTAGCATCTTTTTCAGCTGCGTGTTTTTTAAAGGTTTCCATCCAAACTATGTCATAATTATTCGGGTTATCAGGCAATAAAACCGCCCGAATTATCACAAAAAAATATTGATTATTTTTATCAATACATACAAATTGCGGATGCCTTTTTAACTTACTATTAATGGCTACAAATTCAAAACCACGTTGCTCCAAATCTTTACCAACATGGTTCATGGCTAAATTATGACGCTCTTGTTCTGTGAGTTCTTTTTTCATAGTGCAAAATTACAAATTATTAAAAAACCAAAGAGAATAATTGCATTGAAACTTAAATCTCTATTGGATTTCTATGCTGACAGTTATTCCAAATAAAAAACCCAACATGACGATGTTGGGTTTTTAAATTTATATACGTTTTAATTTTACGGATATTATCCTCCAAAATCATCAAAACGAATGTTTTCATCTGGAATACCAAAATCCTCACCCATTTTTTGAACCGCTTGGTTCATTAATGGAGGTCCACAGAAATATAATTCAATATCTTCTGGTGCCTCATGATGATTTAAGTAATTATCAATTACACAGTTGTGAATGAACCCTACGAAACCATCACCAGGGGCATCAATATTTTCTTTTACTTTCCAATTATCTTCTTCCATTGGTTCCGATAACGCTAAATAGAACTTAAAGTTAGGGAAATCTCTTTCCAACTCATTAAAGTGCTCTAAATAAAATAGCTCACGTTTAGAACGTCCCCCATACCAATAGGTTACTTTTCTACCTGTTTTTAAGGTTTTGAATAAGTGATATAAATGAGAACGCATTGGCGCCATTCCTGCTCCACCACCAACATACAGCATTTCTGCTTCAGATTCGTTGATAAAGAATTCACCATAAGGGCCTGAAATAATTACTTTATCGCCTGGTTTTTGAGCAAATATATATGACGACGCAATACCTGGATTTACATCCATCCAACCGTTTTTGGCTCGGTCAAAAGGTGGTGTTGCAATACGTACGTTTAGCATAATTTCGCGTCCTTCAGCTGGATAAGAAGCCATAGAATAGGCACGCTCTACGGTTTCTGTGTTTTTCATCACTAATGGCCATAATGCAAATTTATCCCATTCGGCTTGAAACTTATCTGGTGTATCATGTTCTTCTGGATGCGCTGTGATATCCATATCTGAAAATTTAATTTCACAGCTAGGAATTTCAATCTGGATATAGCCACCCGCTTTATAGCCCATATCTTCAGGAATTTCAACAACAAACTCCTTGATAAATGATGCCACGTTATAATTACGAACAACGGTAGCTTCCCATTTCTTTATTCCAAATACTTCTTCTGGAATTGAAATTTCCATGTCTTGTTTCACTTTTACCTGACAAGATAAACGTGCTCCTTCAGCCAATTCTTTTCTAGAGAAATGTGGGGTTTCTGTTGGTAATGCTTCACCACCACCTTCTAATACATGGCACTCACATTGAATACATGTTCCACCACCACCACATGCAGATGGTAAGAATATTTTGTTAGCTCCTAAAGTAGATAATAAGGTATCTCCAGAAGCTACTTCAATTTCTCGTTCTCCATTAATTAAGATCTTTACGGGACCTGAAGGAGATAATTTTTGTTTGACAACTAATAGTAAAGTTACCAGTAGTAAGGTTATGATTAAAAACGCTATTACTGTCGTTATTACTGTTCCTAATGTTCCTGTTGCTAAAATCATATTACTCTATTACTTTAGTGTTTTCAGCTAATTCTTTAGCGTCTTCAGTTTGTATTTCTTGTACTTGTGCTGTTGGCTCTGTTGATGGTTCCCCTTCTTCATCTCCACCGGTTAACATACCACCAAAACTTAAAAATCCAATGCCCATTAAACCTGTAATTATAAACGTAATTCCTAGGCCTCTTAATGGCGCTGGCACATTAGAATATCTAATTTTTTCACGAATGGCTGCAATGGCTAAAATAGCCAAGAACCAACCAATTCCAGAAGATATTCCATAGTTAAGTGCTAAACCAAACGTTTCAATTTCACGAGACTGCATAAATAATGAACCACCTAAAATAGCACAGTTTACTGCAATTAATGGTAAAAATATACCTAGTGAATTATATAAAGATGGTGAAAACTTTTCGACAATAATTTCTACCAATTGTACCATTGTTGCAATGGTTGCAATAAACATTATAAAGGAAAGAAAGCCTAAATCCATTCCAGAGAAACCTTCTCCGTTGGCACTTCCATCTATCCAAGCTAATGCTCCTGGTTGTAATAAATACTGATCTAATAACCAGTTTAAAGGTACGGTTATAGCTAATACAAATATTACAGCTGCTCCAAGACCTACGGCCGTTGCAACTTTTTTAGATACTGCTAAGTATGAACACATACCTAAGAATACCGCAAAGACCATGTTATCTATAAAAATGGACTTGAAAAATAATTCTAAATGCTCTATCATTTTTTTATTCTTTTAAATTTTCTACTGTAGTTTTTTAAGGTCTTTTAAAACGACTAATTAATTTAGTCTTCTATTAAATCTTTATTTCTACTACGTTGTACCCAGATAATAAGTCCCACAATAATTAACGCCATTGGTGGCATTAGCATAAAACCATTATTTTCATATCCAAATGCATATACCCCTGTTGGTCCCGTTTCTGGACTTCCAATGGGATCTCCTAAGACTGGAATGCCAAACAGTGTCCCTGAACCTAAAAGCTCTCTAAAGAAACCAACTATAACCAAAATTACAGCGTAACCTAATGCGTTTCCAACACCATCTAAAAAGGATCTCCATGGCTTGTTTGCTAAAGCGAATGCTTCAAAACGTCCCATAATGATACAGTTAGTAATAATTAAACCAATAAATACGGATAGTGTTTTACTTAATTCGTATTGAAAAGCCTTTAAAACCTGATCTACAATAATAACTAAAGATGCAACAACAACTAGTTGTACAATAATTCTAATTTTAGACGGAATGATATTTCGCATTAATGAAATAACAACGTTACCAACACCCATAACAAAAAGTACAGCAATACTCATTACTATAGATGGTTTAAGCTCTGCTGTAATTGCTAATGCAGAACAAATACCTAATACTTGAATGGTAATTGGGTTATTATCTGATAACGGATCCGTAATTAACTTTAGGTCTTTTTTTGTAAGTAGTGCCATAATTAATTGTTGTTATTTTTTAAGTTCGTAAAGTATGGTAAGTACAATTTCAAATCCTTCTTAATCATTGCAGTTACACCATCTCCTGTAATTGTAGATCCTGCAATAGCATCAACTGCGTGATCATTTTTATCAGCATTTACAGGGTCATTATTTCCTTTGGCAACGGTAATTCCTTTAAATACCCCTGCATCCGTCAATAATCTTTCGCCATAGAAATCATCCATGAAATAACGTTGTTTAATGTTTGCACCTAAACCAGGTGTTTCACCAGCGTGATCAAAAAACACACCTCTAACAACCATTTCTTCATCTAGAGCTACAAAACCCCAAATGGCATCCCAAAGTCCTTTACCTCTAATTGGCACAACATAAACCGTTTTACCGTCCTGCTGACCTTTAAATAGCGGCAAGTATCTTGATTCACCATTTTTAGCTTTAGATTGCTCTTTTTTAATGTCTATTAAATAAGGTTCTTTTCCAGCACCTTGTTCTTTAGAACTCATGAATTCCTCACGATTCATTTCTTTTAAGATTTTGCCATCTTTTACTTCTAAAACAATTTGTTCAGAAATATTAGCTTCAAATGCTTCTGCAACTTTACTAGTAGATACAAAAGCGATATCTCCTGTACCTTCATTTTCATTTACTCCTAAAGCATACAATATATTCTGCTGCTTTTCTTTTCTTTCATTTTCTTCAATATTAGGTCTTAAAGACGATGCTGTAAACGCTAATAATGAACCTACAACGACTACCATTGCAATTGCAAAAAATATCGTGTATGAATTTTTATCTGTATTAACTGCCATAATTATGCTGTTTTAACTTTTAAACGCTTCATTCTACGTTTCACATTACCTTGTACCACATAATGGTCAATAGTAGGAGCAAAAACGTTCATTAATAAAATTGCTAAGAATACACCTTCTGGGTAAGCTGGATTAAATACACGAATCATAATAGATATAAATCCTATTAAGAAACCATAAATCCATTTTCCTTTATTGGTTTGTGAAGCTGTTACTGGATCGGTTGCCATATAAACGGCTCCAAAGAGTATACTACCTATGATTAAATGTTGCCAGAATGGAACACTCATTAACCCGTAGAATTTACTTGATTCTGATATCCAACCAGCATCTACAACACCGTTGAATATTAAGCCCATAACTAAAGCACCAATAAGCGTACTTACTATAATTCTCCAGCTTCCTACTTTTGTGAAGATTAAGAATAAGGCACCAATAATTATTAAGACTTTGGAGGTTTCACCAACCGAGCCTGGAATAATTCCCCAAAACATATCCCAATAGTCATACATTACTGAATTATTTTGAGCATATGAACCCAAAATGGTTTCACCTGAAATAGCGTCTGGTGTCCCTTCTAAAGCTTTTGCTCCATGAACCCAAACCTTATCTCCCGACATCCAAGTAGGATAGGCAAAAAACAAAAAGGCACGAATAGTTAATGCTGGGTTCAGGATATTCATTCCTGTACCACCAAAAACTTCTTTACCAATTACAACACCAAAAACAACGGCTGTTGCTAACATCCATAATGGAATATCCACTGGAACAATTAAAGGCACTAACATACCTGTTACTAAATAGCCTTCTTCTACTTCGTGACCTTTAATTACAGCAAATAAGAATTCTACTGCAAGACCTACACCGTAGGAAACGATTACCAATGGTAATACCGTCCAGGCTCCGATAATCAAGTTATCTAAAGTCCAAAACGATGCTCCTAAAAACCCTTTAGCCGATTCAATTTCTCCTAAAGCTAAATAATGCTGATAACCGGCATTAAAAATTCCAAATATTAAACATGGCACCAAAGCCATAATTACAATATTCATGGTTCTTTTTAAATCATCGGCTGCTTTAATATGAGTCCCATTTTGCGTGGTCTCATTCGGCAAATACAAAAAAGTATGAAGTGCGTTAAACGCAGGCGCCATTTTGGTTCCTTTGTACTTCTCCTTTAAGTTATGTAAACTACTTTTTAAACTCATCTTTATATATATTTTTCATTTTACAGTGAAAATGAATCATTATCCAATTTCTTTTATCATCACGTCCAATCCTTTTCTGATAATGGCTTGGTGTGGTTGTTTAGACACGCAAACAAATTCAGTTAAAGCAAAATCTTCTGGAGCAACTTCGTACATACCTAAAGCTTCCATTTCGTCTAAATCCTCATACATACAAGATTTTAAAATCTGCAGTGGGTAAATATCTAATGGAAAAACTTTTTCATACGTACCTGTTAGCACAAAATTCCTATGTTCTCCATTTGTATTGGTATTTAAATCGTATTTTTTGTTTGGTGTTAACCATGAGAATGTTAACGCTCTAGATGTTGATATTTTATTGAAAACGGGCTTATTCCATCCAAAAAACTCATAATCATCACCTTCTGGAATTACGGTAATAGTATTACTGTAATAATCCAAGCTTCCGTCTGGTTTCACCTGTTTTCCAGATAATACGTTTCCAGAAATAATACGATCGTTTCCATCTTTATCAACGCCATTATCATAAACCATCGTGGCAACTTCACTACCAATTTTAGTTTTAAAATAACGAGGCTTTTTAACAGACGAGCCAACTAATGCTACTAAACGTTCTGCATTGAATTTACCTGTTAAAAGTAACTCACCAATAATGACTAAATCCTGCGGATTAATAGTCCAAACGGTTTCACCTTTATTTACAGGATCAATTTTATTGATTTGTGTTCCCACGTTTCCTACTGGATGTGGACCAGAAACCTTATGAATTGTAACACCTTTTAAACCTGCTAATGGCGAAGCTCCATTTTTAGCAACTGAAACGTGTACTTGCCCTTCCGTTAATTTTCCTAAAGCATTAACCGCCGCTTGCAGTTCCGCTTCTTTTCCTTGAAGTACGTAATCATAATCTGCAACTAAAGGCGCAGAAGCATATCCTGAAATAAAAATAGCTTTTGGCAATCTTTCTGGATTTGCAATAATATCATACGGTCTTTGCTTAATAAAAGGCCAACATCCTGATGCTAGTAAATGTGCTTTAATAGCCTCTGCGGTTGCAGATTCTACATTAAACACACCGTGATCAAGATAAACTTGCTCTTTATCGGCTTGGATTTTTAATGCTAAAATGCGACGTTTATCACCTCTTGGAATGTCCACTATTTCCCCTGATACAGGCGAAACAAACATAACAGCGTCTTGAGCTTTATTATAAAAAATAGGCTCTCCTGCTTTTACTTTGGTTCCAACTTTAGCAATTAATTTTGGCGTAACACCGTGGAAGTCTTCTGGTCTAACAGTGCAAAAATTACTAATAATAGCATTTTCAGTCACCTTTTCAGCAGCACCTTTAAGCTTGATGTCTAGACCTTTTTTAATGGTAATGTCGTTTGACATATTTATAAATCTATTTGTTAATAGTAAAAAATATCATTCTGATTTTAATTGAGGTAAAAATCGGTGCAAATTTACGAAATTATACATCATTTTATACCAGACTTCCATGAAGTTTGTTATTTATACCTATTCTAAATAAGTAAAATTATTTAGGCATAAAAATTGTTTATCTTTATCCCTTAAAACAATTATTGCATGTTTAAATCTTTTCTATCGGTATTCCTTATAATTTGTGGTCAATCCGTTTTTTCTCAAATAGCACAGGAAGTGAACCCTCCGGGTTATATTAAATCCATCACCTTTCAAGGTCAAACACGCGAAAGTCAACTTCCTATTTTAGAATTAGGCCAACAATTAATCTTGGAGTTTGATGCTCTAAATGGTGATGAGGATGATTTCTATTATAAAATTGAACATTTTGATTATGATTGGACACCTTCGCAGCTCATGCAAACCGAATATTTAAACGGTATTGACAATCAACGTATTCGTAATTACGAAAATTCGTTTAACACCTATCAAATATATTCACATTACACCTTACGGCTTCCAAATCAGCAAACTCGCGGCTTAAAAGTTTCGGGTAATTACATGATTAAGGTTTACAATGATTTAGATGAACTGGTTTTCTCTAGAAAATTTATGGTTCAGGAAAATTTAGCAAACGTTGGTGTTTCCATTAAACGCTCCCGCGATGTTAGGCAAGTGGAGCGTATGCAAAGTGTAGATATTGTTATTAACTCTGGGAATTTGCAATTTAACAATCCGCTGCAAACGGTAAAAACCTTAATTATTCAGAATAATAATTTAAATTCCGCCATTAGCAATGTTCCACCACAATACACATTAGGTAACGAATTAATTTACAAATACACCAAAGAAACCTTATTTGAAGGTGGCAACGAGTATTTTTACTTTGAAAATAAAGATATTCGCGGTGCCAATGCTGCCATTCAATATATAGAGTTATTTGAATTGTACAGCAATTATTTATTTACCAATGTGCCGCGTTTTAATAAGCCCTATACGTACAATCCAGACATTAATGGCAACTTTTTAATTACGGCTATTGATGCCGAAAAACCAACCATAGAAGCAGATTATGCATGGATGCACTTTTCATTACTATTGGACGAATTACCACCAAATCAATCCGTTCATGTTTATGGTAATTTTAATAATTATGCCGTTGATGAGTTTACTAAAATGACTTTTAATCCTACAAAAGGTATTTATGAAGTGCCTATTATATTGAAACAAGGGTTTTACAACTACAAATATGTAATTGTAGACAATCAAACCGGTAAAATAAATGAAAGTGCCATAAGTGGTAGTTTTTGGCAAACGGAAAATGACTATAAGGTATTGGTTTATTATCGCGATTTAGGCGCCAGATACGACCGTATAATAGGTATAGGTGAAGGAAATTCCGTAAATATATCCAATTAAGCCGTCTGTTAATCGACTTTAAACTAATTTTTTTTATTCTCGAGTAATATTTATTACATTAGCAAACATCTAAACCCTTGAAAACCCATTAATAGCATGGTTCAACAAGTTACAAAAGGCATCAAAATTTCTGTAGAAACCCATTTTGAAGGCACCTTTTATAAAGATTATAAAATTCAGTTTGCTTTTGGTTATAAAGTGACTATTGAAAATCAAAGCAAAAACACCGTTCAATTATACGCTAGAGAATGGACTATTTTAGACGCACTAAATAATGTTGAAATGGTTTCAGGCGAAGGTGTTATCGGTAAAAAACCAATTTTAAAACCCGGCGAATTGCATACCTATACCTCTGGCTGCCTACTTACATCGCCATTTGGAGCTATGCAAGGATTCTATGATATGATTAATTTAGAAACGGAGAAGAAATTTAAAGTGGCTATTCCTACTTTCAGATTAAGCGCGCCTTTCGCATTAAATTAGTTTTAAATTATTAATTCAAAAAAGCATTTCCTTTTCAACAACCTTTTCAGCTTGTAAGTTTGTGTATCGCATATTAACACGTGAGTACCGTTTTTCAACTTGGGTAATACTAGTAGTTTTAACAAATCCTCGGTCCATAATCAATCCAAATTCAGCATGCTGATAACCTCCTGTTTTATGAAACCGCATGATAGATTCTCCCTGATAATTAGTTTGCTTTTTAAAAATATCAAACCATTCTAATCGCAATTTTTTCATGGACTCATCGTACAACGAGGAGGAAGACCAAATTCGCGGTTCATTTGGTAATTTCTCTAGATGTTTTTGATTCCCATCCCAAACCAATTGATACAGATTTAAGGTTCTTTTCCAATCCACAATAAGCATGGTAAAAGGCTCAATATTCGTAAAACTATAGGTCTCAATTGTCTTTAAAAAATTGGGAGCTACTAAAACATCTTTAACCACAACGCCTCTACTCAATCTGTAATAATCTTCTTGTTTATGAGCTGTAAAACCACCATTCAATAAACAAACTAATCGGCTTTTTTCGCTGACACCAATCCAGGTACCTCCAGCTTTTTTATCTTTCGGATAAAGTAGGGTTACATCATGCTCCAAATAGAAATCAGGCGCTAGCGTTTCACGTGTTGGCGATTCATCCCGATTTGAAGTAAATATAAAATCCGTATTGTTTTTAGGAATAAAGGTTACTGTACACATAATTAAACGGTCTCTAAATAAAAATGAAACTTACAAAAATAGACAAACTTTTAACGTGTTTTTAAGAGCCTTTCTATCAAAAAAATAGTTAAAAAATCGTACATTTGCAGCTCGAAAACAACATAAACAATTAAATACCAATATATTCATGGGAAAAGGATTCTTTAACGTACCACTAGCAGTAAATGAGCCTGTAAAAACTTATGCTCCAGGATCGCCAGAGCGCGATGAAGTTTTAAAAGCTTATAAAGACATGTACAACAGTAAAGTTGATGTAGGCATGTACATCAATGGGAAAGAGGTGAAAACTGGAAACACGAGAACAATGTCTCCTCCACATGATCATCAACATATTGTTGGAACCTATCATTTAGCCGAAAAATCTCATATTGAAGAAGCCATTTCTACAGCTTTAGAAGCTAGAAAAGAATGGTCTCAAATGCCATGGGAACAACGCGCAGGAATATTTTTAAAAGCTGCCGAATTAATTGCAGGTCCTTACAGAGCTAAAATTAATGCTGCAACCATGATTGCACAATCTAAAAATATTTACCAAGCTGAAATTGATGCAGCTTGTGAGTTAATTGACTTTTTACGTTTCAACGTACAATTCATGTCAGATATTTACATGGACCAACCAGAAAGCACAAGCGATGCTTGGAATCGTGTAGAATATCGTCCACTAGAGGGTTTCACCTATGCCGTAACACCTTTTAACTTTACTGCTATTGCTGGAAACTTGCCGTCTTGTATGGCATTAATGGGGAATGTTGTTGTTTGGAAACCAAGTAACAACCAGATTTTCTCTGCTAAAGTTATTATGGATGTCTTTCAAGAAGCTGGTGTTCCAGATGGCGTAATAAACGTTGTTTTTGGTAATCCAGGTATGATTACAGATACAGTTATGGCTAGTCCAGATTTTTCTGGTTTACATTATACAGGTTCAACACCAGTGTTTCAAGATTTATGGAAACAAATTGGGAATAATATAACAAATTATAAAACGTACCCAAGAATAGTTGGTGAAACGGGTGGGAAAGATTTTGTTGTAGCGCACAAATCTGCAAACGCTAAACAAGTAGCAACAGCTATTTCTAGAGGCGCTTTTGAATTCCAAGGTCAGAAATGTAGTGCAGCTTCTAGAGGTTATATTCCAAGCAACCTTTGGGAAGATGTTAAAAAATATATAATTGAAGACGTGAAGTCCTTTAAGATGGGATCTCCAGAAGATATGGGGAATTTTATTACAGCGGTTATTAACGAAGGTTCATTTGATAAATTAGCGAAGTATATTGACAACGCAAAATCAGATAAAGATGCTGAAATTATTGTTGGTGGAAATTATGATAAATCGAAAGGATACTTTATTGAGCCTACGGTTATTGTAACAACCAACCCACAATATACAACGATGGTAGAGGAGCTATTTGGTCCAGTTATGACCATTTATGTATATGATGAAAACGACTTTTCAGAAACATTAAAACTAGTAGACCAAACTAGCGAATACGCTTTAACAGGCGCTATTTTAGCTACATGTCGTTATGCAGTTCAAGAAGCTACCAACGCGCTTCAAAATAGTGCTGGTAACTTTTATATTAATGATAAACCAACAGGAGCTGTTGTTGGTCAGCAACCATTTGGAGGTGCCAGAGCATCTGGAACAAATGATAAAGCTGGATCAGCACAAAACTTGTTACGTTGGGTATCACCTAGGTTAATTAAAGAAACATTTGTAACACCAGTTGATTACAGATATCCATTTTTAGGAGAATAAATATTTAAATATAAGTTTCCAAAAACCCTTAACAGTACCTGTTAGGGGTTTTTTTATGTCGTTTATCCAAAGTTTTAGTACTAATTCATTTCAGGCAGTATATTTAAACAATCAATACATATATACATATGAAAATAAACTACTTTTTATTAGTCGCGCTGCTTACCATATCAGCGTTTTCGCAAAACAATAAAACTTTCGAAAAATTTGATACAAAGGGAATGGAAACAAGCATTTTGGTTCCACAATCTCCCATTGTTAATATTACAGATTACAATAACAAAACGATAAACACCTATAGTTTTTACCAGGCGTATAAAACCATAGCACAAAACGATTTCCAAGACCATTTTAAGCCACTTTCTAGTTTAAAAGAAGACAGCAAACAAAGCCATTTCACGAATTATATTCCATTGGCAATTTTGCTTTCAGATTTTGAATCTATTACCGAACAAGCTTTCCGAAATCAAGTAGTAACAAGAGATGCGCAAGGCTTCATTATTCGTAGAAACACAAGTGAGGCTATTTTTGAAAAAAGAAACCTGTCTATTGCCGCGCCGCTTAGAGCAAAGCACAAAGGATTAGAAACGACGTTTTCAATAGCGTCAAAACATATTTTTAATGCAACAGAAAATGCCATTGAAGCCATTGCCATTAATTTTGATGATGGTCAAGATTTCAGGCCAATACCAACTAATCAAAATATACAAGTTTCCTATTTAGAGGCTGGAGATAAAACACTAACATTTCAAATAACATTAGCTAATGGATCCGTTATTTACCGTCAAGCAACTATAGAGATAGCTTATTCTAATGCCGATTTAGAACGAAATTTTAATCGTGTAATATCAACATTTAATTCAACTATTACACCAGACCTTTCGCCTTACGGAGAAACCACATCTTATCCGGGAACAGGTGAATACGAACTATTTTTAAGCGCTGATAATATTTTAGACAAACCTATTATTTTAGTCGACGGTTTTGATCCTGCTGATGGACGTGACATTGCTGGAATTTATGAACTACTAGATTTTGAAGAAAATGGAACCACCTCTAATTTAGGGGATTTGGTAAGGGACGAAGGTTTTGATGTGGTCATTCTGAATTTCCCAGTGTATACGCGCGCAGCTGATAATAAAGTTATTGATGGTGGCGTTGATTTTATTGAACGAAACGCCATGCTTTTAGTAGAATTAATTAATAGCATAAACGCACAAAAAATTGGCGTGGAAGACAATGTCATTATTGGGCCAAGTATGGGTGGTCTAATTTCAAGATATGCCATAAATTATATGGAGAATAATAATTTAGATCATGAAACTAGGTTATGGATTTCTTTTGATTCACCTCACCATGGTGCCAATGTGCCCATCGGGTTTCAACACCAGTTTAATTTTTTAGCTTTTGGACTTGATGATTTTGCTGTTTTAGGCGATCAAAATGTGGAAGAATTGCAACCTATTATCGATGGTATGTTACGCTCTTCTGCTGCTAGACAAATGTTGGTAGATCAGTTTGAACCGCATATTACAAATAGCGATGGTGTTACTTTTAATAGCGCTTTAAATTTACCGCAACAACATCCTTACAAAGCCATTTTGGACACGAGAATGAATAGTTTAACCGCATCTGGATTTCCAGAGTTAACACGAAATATTTCAATTATTAATGGAAGTGGTATAAATTCTAGATACCAAGATAATACAGCAGCTGCAAATAATTTAAATCCTGGCAGTCGTATTCTTAATGCAAATATTGATGTAATAACAGGTGCCGAATTAAAAGCCGAAACACGTTTTACACCTAATGCGGGTTCACAAGTTTATAGTAGTAAAGTACATTTGGATTTTGCTTGGTGGTTTCCGTTAGCCAACGACCGTATTAACAATGCCACATCCCGAGCCCCAAGCTTTTCTAATGGAGTGGACGCTGCTTCTGGTGGATTATTTGATATTTTGAGCTTGACTGAAGATTTATCCACAGATGGTTTGGTGGGCGATTTTCTAAACGCGCTCTCCACAGATTATTTTAATTTTATTCCAAGCGTCAGTTCTATGGCTTTTGAAATTACTAATAATGAAATCGATTGGTTTCATACGCCAAGTAATGTTACAACCGCTCGTGCAACAACCAGCACCACACCTTTTGATGCTTGGTATATGCCAAATGAAAATGAACCACACGTAACATTAACACCTCAAAATGTTGATTTTGCTATAAACGAAATTATTCTAGAAACATTACATACAGATTCATTTTCTGAAAACTTTATGAAACTGGAACAAAATCCGGTTTCACAAAGTTTTACAATTTTAAGTTCACAAACCTATAACAATGCCAATATATCCATAGTAGATATTACTGGGAAAACAGTTTTACAATTAACTTTAAATGTAACCCAACGTACTACCGTTCCGTTCCAAATGGCTTCGGGATTGTACATTTTAAATGTAGAAAGCGACGGCAATCAAATTTTAAAAACAAAATTATTAGTTAAGTAAACAATATTGAATTTTAATTAAAAGAGGCTGTTTTAATAATAGCAACTCGATGTCCAACTTAGCGCAGTAGAAGTTTTCATGTTTTTACAACACAAACATTTCCACTGTACTCAATGTGACATTTAGAGTGAAAATTTACTTTTCAGACAGCCTCTTTTATATTTTTGTGAAATTTTATTCCGATTCAAAATTAAACATATTACCCTTTAAACTTAATGGGTAAATGCACCACCTTTTTAGTCTCGAAAAATGCTTCCGAATAAAAATCGGAAATATTATAAATCGTTGCTGATTTATAGTCTTGGAGTTCTTCCGATAAATCGCCTCCTTTTAAATACAAAATCCCATTTTTAAGTTCATGGTTTTGTTTCTTGGCAACTTTACCTTTTATCCAGTGCACAAAAGTTGGCATGGCAGCCACGGCTCTGCTAATAATGAAATCGTAGGTATCTTTGATTTCCTCAACTCGGGAATGCGTAGTTTTTACGTTAATCAGCTCTAATCCAGCAACAACCTCATCCACCACTTTCAATTTTTTAGCAATACTATCTACCAAATGAAATGTGCATTCTGGATATAAAATAGCTAGTGGAATACCTGGAAAACCACCTCCAGTTCCAACATCCATTAATTTAGTTCCTGGTTTAAAATCAATCACTTTTGCAATGGCCAAAGCGTGCAAAACATGGCGTAAATACAACTCATCAATATCCTTTCTCGACACAACATTTATCTTCAAATTCCAGTCTTGATATAAGGCTTCTAATTGCGTAAATTTAGCAATCTGATCTTCCGTTAGGTCGGGAAAATACTTTAAAATGAGTTCCATATTCTTCGATTTTCGACAAAAATAGGTAATTTTTTGTGCATATTTTTATGAAAACTTTGTGTTCATAACGGCTCATTATAATTATATTTGCATAAATATGTGTTACAACTTGGTTTGTAAGTACATTTTAAATAACACAGTATGACAAATAAAACCCTTTCTTTCTCAAGAAATGATTCTGCAAAATTCTTCAGAACATTGAATAAGCGCGTGAATGATTACTTCAAAGAAAATAATATAAAAAAAACAGGTAATTGGACTTTATACATTAAAGCCATAATCATGTTTACCCTACTTTTAGGGCCTTTAGTCCTTTTATTAACCGTAAGCATGCCTGGCTGGTTGCAAATAATTTGTATGGTAGTCATAGGAATTGGAATTGCTGGTGTTGGAATGAACGTGATGCATGATGCTAATCACGGATCTTTTTCTAGTAAAAAATGGGTAAATACCTTAATGGGAAGTAGTATCCATATTTTAGCTGGAAACGACTACAATTGGAAAGTTCAACATAATGTTTTACACCATACCTACACAAATATTCAAGGTCATGATGAGGATATTGATGCAGGACGAATTATCCGATTCTCAAAACATTCTAAATGGATGAAAATCCACCAATACCAAAAGTATTATGCATTTTTACTTTATGGACTATTAACAGTAAACTGGGCAATTACAACCGATTTTAAACAGACCTATGTTTACCTGAAAAAAAAATTATCTTATGGTGATTTTCCTAATCCAGCAACACAATGGACGAAATTAATTATTGGTAAAATATTATATTATTCACTTTGGGTAGTTTTACCATTAGCTTTAGGCTTTGCCTGGTGGAAAGTGTTAATCGGATTCTTAATTATGCATTATACAGCTGGTGTAATTTTAAGTGTTATTTTCCAATTAGCGCATGTCATGCCAAATACGGAAATGCCTTTACCTGATGAAGAAGGAAACATGAAAAACACATGGGCTATTCATCAATTATTTACCACCTCTAATTTTTCACCAAAAAGTTGGATTGTAGAGTTTTACACAGGCGGTTTAAACAGACAGGTAGAGCACCATTTATTTGCTCATATTAGTCATGTTCACTATAAAAACATTGCTAAAATAGTGAAAGAAACGGCGCATGAATTTAGCTTACCTTATAATGAATACAATTCTATTTGGACAGCTATAGCAGAACACTACAACCAATTAAAAACACTTGGTGCAAAACCGAGTATGGCTTAATTTTCATTTACTTTTAAAAAGATATTTCTAATGAATGTACTTTCAGATAGAGTTTTAAACATGTCCACGTCTGCCACATTAGCTATGGCAGCTAAAACGCGCGAATTACGTGCGGAAGGCAAAGATATTATTGGTTTGAGTTTGGGTGAACCAGATTTCAATACACCAGATTATATTAAAGAAGCGGCTGTTCAAGCCATTCATGATAATTACAGTTCCTACACACCAGTTGATGGTTATGTAGAACTAAAACAAGCCATTATCACCAAATTTAAGCGTGATAACAATTTAACCTATACCTTACCACAAATTGTGGTGTCTACAGGTGCTAAACAAGCACTTTACAATGTGGCACAAGTAATGATTAATAAAGGTGACGAAGTTATTTTACCATGTCCATATTGGGTAAGTTATGCAGATATTGTTGAGCTTGCCGAGGGCGTTCCTGTAGAAGTACAAACCAGTATTGCCACCGATTTCAAAATGACACCTGCACAATTGGAAGCAGCTATTACACCAAGAACAAAAATGATTTGGTATAGCTCTCCTTGTAATCCAAGTGGCTCGCTTTACAGCAAAGAAGAATTACGTGCTTTAGCCGATGTGCTTCAAAAACACCCAAATATTTATGTGGTTTCTGATGAAATTTACGAGCATATTAACTTTACAGAAAACGGTCATGCTAGTATGGCCCAATTTCCAGATATGTTTGATAGAACCATAACTATAAATGGTGTTTCTAAAGCGTTTGCTATGACAGGCTGGCGAATTGGGTATTTAGGTGCGTCAGAAAACATAGCACGTGCTTGCAACAAAATGCAAGGTCAAGTAACTAGTGGTGCTAATAGTATTGCACAGCGTGCGGTAATTACAGCTTTAAATGAATCGCCAACGCGCGTTAAGTTCATGATAGATGAATTTCATATTCGTCGCGATTTGGTTTTAACCTTATTGGATGATGTGCCTGGGTTTATAAATAACACCCCAGAAGGTGCTTTTTATGTATTCCCTAATATTTCGGCTTTCTTCGGAAAAACCCTAAAAGGAACCACCATTAACAATGCAACCGATTTCTCATTATTCTTATTAGAACACGCCTTGGTAGCAACGGTTACAGGTGATGCGTTTGGCGCACCAGATTGCATTCGCTTATCTTATGCAGCTAGTCAAGCACAAATTATTGAAGCTATTAAGCGTATTAAGGAGGCTGTTTCATAAAAATTTTTTATTATGAAATTTATACTCTCATTTATATGCATAACGACATTTTTGCTTTTTGGTTGCACACCAGACAATAACCCCAATATTAAAACTGATGAGCTTGCTGTTGATGATTTTTATATTGAAAGTTATAATTATGGGTTTTCAGTTCCTGACTCAAATTTACTTTATTGGACTGATGATAGCGATAAGCGTTTAGTAAAATTTCAATATCATAACAATAAAATTATAAAGGCTTCAGGTGGAATTTTGGGAGCTGCTTTTCATCATGAAAATTTTTTCTATAATTTAACGTATGATGAAAACCGGATATATTTAGTGCATGATATTATATCCGATCAAACTATCCCTCCAGACAATGAGACTATTATAACATTGGATAATACAGGCAGAATTATTAAGAAAACAATATATGAAAACTACGATTGGTTTGCTAATCCAATTAAGGATACATTATCTTATTTTTATAATTCGTCTGGAAAACTAGATAGCTACATTCGCTCTAGTGTTGGTCGTTATAATATGGTTCCTACTGATGGTGAAATTATTCGCAATTTAGAAAGATCTAACTTATACTATAACAGAGGTAATTTAGACAGTATCGTAACTGTTGTATCCTCCAAATATAACCAATTCCCAGAGCGCATAATTGGTAAATATGTTGAAACTTTTGGTGGTTATGATTTGGCTTCAAATCCTTTCAGAAAATTAATAATTTTTAATAACACATTTACAAGGTCGCTCTCCAAAAATAATTACACGGAATACCATAAAAATTATTACCCATATGATCCAAATAGTAACGCGTATGCGGAAAACCCTACACAATCTCAATTTGCTATCTGGTCTTTAAATTATGATGATGAAGGTGAATGGATTTATGATGAGCTATAAGATTGATCTAACCTCATAAAGCATTATCAATAAAGGGATTTTATATTTTAGCAAACACTATGAAATTCTGATATAAATTCAGAATGAATCCATTTCAAAAACTAAACATTTTTAAATAAACGTTCTATCTTATCTATTCCTCCAAAAGAAAGGTGTTAATAAAATCAAAACTGTAAACAATTCCAAACGCCCAATTAGCATTAAAAAAGCGGCCCACCATTTACCCAAAGCTGGTAAGGCAGCGTAATTATTAACTGGACCAAAATCGCCAAAAGCTGGACCCACGTTTCCTAAACTAGAAGCTGCAATTCCTATGGAAGACATGAAGTCTAATCCAAACATTGAGAACACTAAAGAACCTACAATAAAGGACAGCATATATAAGATAAAGAAGGCAAGAATATTAAAAACAATATCTCCTGAAACCGCTCTAGAATTATAACGAACAGGCAAAATAGCATTGGGATGCAAAGCACGCTTAAATTCTAAAAAACCATTGCGGATTAAAATTAAATGGCGCACTACTTTTACCCCACCCGATGTGCTTCCTGCTGAACCACCTAAAAACATCAACCCAAAAAAGAATACCACTAAAAATGGTGACCATAAGGTATAATCGGCTGTAATAAAACCTGTGGTTGTTACAACACTTAAAACTTGAAACATGCCATGTCGTAGGGCACTTTCTGCTTCACCCCAAACCATGGGATGTGCAATGGATGATATTGTTGGATCTGCTTTAAAATAAATAATGGTACTCGCAATGATGGTAAAAATCACAATAAAAGACAGGTAGAGCTTAAACTCGTCATCTTTTAGTATTTTCTGAACCTTCCCTTTAAAGGCAAAATAGCTTAAAACAAAATTAGTTCCAGCTAAAAACATAAAAAGGATAATGATATACTGAATAACCGGTTGATCATTCCAATAAGCAACACTCGCATTTTTGGTTGAAAACCCACCAGTAGATAAGGTACTCATAGCATGATTCATGGCGTCAAACAAATTCATTCCGGCCACTTTTAACAAAATAGTTTCTGCTACGGTATACCCAAAATAAATGAGCCATAACCGTTTGGCTGTATCGGTAATTCTTGGATGTAACTTATCGGCATTAGGTCCTGGCGCTTCAGCCGCAAACAACTGCATACCTCCTATTCCTAACAAGGGCAAGATAGCTATGGCTAAAACAATTATTCCCATCCCGCCTATCCAATGTGTCATACTACGCCAAAAAAGAACCCCTTTTGGAATAATTTCAATGTCATTCAAAATGGTGGCACCTGTTGTAGTATAGCCAGACATAGTTTCTAGAAAGGCGCTGGTAAAATCCGGAATAGCACCTGTAAAAACATAAGGCAAACAACCTGAAAGCGCCATGATTAGCCAGCCAAACGTAACGACCACATAGCCTTCACGCTTATCCATGATTTTTTTATGATCACGCGTGGCATACATCAACGAAACGCCTAATAAAAGCGTACTAATACCCGCCAAAAATAATGGAAATGTAACGCCATCTTTATAAACATAGCTGATGAGTGTAGACACGAGCATAAAGCCACCATTAAATAAAAGCAGCAAACCTAAAAAGTGAAAAATGATTTTATAGTTCAGTTTCATACTTACAAGAACAGTTTTTCAACTTCTTTAATAGAACGTGGTAATCCGCAAATCACGACCAAATCTCCTTCCTGGATCTTAAAATCTCCTAATGCAATATTTCCAATCCCATCTCTTATAACGCCCGCAATAATAGCAGATCTTGGAAAGCCTGCATCTTTAATTAATTTATTGCAAATTTTTGAACGCGCTTTCACTTTAAATTCTAAAAGCTCGGCATCCATATTATTTAATTTGGTCATAGCTAATACTTCACCACGTCTCACGTATCTAAAAATGGTATTAGCAGCTAATAATTTTTTATTTATTAGAGTATCAATACCTATGGATTGTGACAACTCAAAATAATCCATGTTTTCAACCAAGGAAATAGTTTTTTTAACACCTTTTGATTTGGCTACTAAACTCGACATAATATTAATTTCGCTATTCCCTGTTACGGCAATAAAGGCATCCATTGCACCCATGTTTTCTTCATTCAATAAATCAACATTCCGGCCATCACCATTTATAACTAGTACATTTGGCAATTCATCCGCAATATCAAACGCGCGGTTTTTGTCTTTTTCAATCAGTTTCACGTTAAAACCATTAGCCGATAAATCACGAGCTGTTTTATAACCAATTTTACTACCACCAAGAATCATGACATTCTTAATTTCTGTATTGGTTTTACCTGTAATTTTACATAATTCTTCAGCACCACCTTCCGATGTTATAAACACCACGTGATCGCCTTCCTTTAATTGGGTATCACCTCTTGGAATAATAGTATATTGTGTTCCAAAGCGTTGAATTGCGATTGGCACAAAATGTATATCTGGAAATATTTCGGCTGCTTCCTGAACCGTTTTCCCTGCAAAAGGCATGGTTCTAGATAGATCTAACCCCACCATAGTTAGTGCACCATCTTCAAAAGCATAGGTATCACTAAATGCAGACTGGGATAGTAATAATCTAATTTCAGCCGCGGCTAAAGCTTCTGGTGAAATTAGTTCATCAATACCAAATTTAGTAAAACCTACTTCATCTTTATGTTGTATAAATTCGGTGTTGGAAATCCTAGCAATGGTTCGTTTGGCTCCTAACTGTTTTGCCAATACACAAACCGTAATGTTTGTTGTTTCTGAAGATGTTACGGCAATTACCAAATCACTTTGGGCAACACGTGCATCTTTTAAAATAGAAATGGAAGTTGCATCGCCTTTCATAACCTTTATATCCAAATGATTATCTGCATTAAGCAAACTTTCTTTGTTGGTATCTATCAGCGTAATTTCTTGCGATTCAAAGGATAATAGTTTTGCTAAATGAAATCCAACTTCACCAGCACCCGCAATAATAATTTTCATCTGTTTACGTTTATTGTTTTTTCAATGGTCAGATGGAACCTTAAATAATTAAACCTAGTATTACCTCGCATCTTAATGCAAAAATTTAATCAATTTCAGTTTCACGTAGTTTTTTTCTAAAAAGTAGTACAAAGATAAAGCAAAAAATAGGACTTCTATAAATTTCCATGGGTTATAATAAATTACCATGTAGTTGTTTAATGGTTATGTAATAGTTTATATTTGCAAAAAAAATAAAAGTTGTCAAAAGTAAATCCATATAAAGATAGTAACCTAGGAAAGAAAGAACAGGTTACAAAAATGTTTGATACTATTTCTGGAAATTACGATGGTTTAAATCGTGTTATTTCCTTTGGTATTGATGTGTCTTGGCGAAAAAAAGTACTCGCTATTATAAAAGCAAGTAATCCTGAAACCATTTTAGATATTGCAACGGGAACTGGCGATTTGGCTATTATGCTTGCTCAAACCAATGCCAAAAAAATTGTTGGTTTTGATATTAGTAGCGGTATGCTAGAAATAGGCAAACAAAAAGTAGCTCATAAAAATCTAGATAATAAGATAGACATGGTTTTAGGCGATTCTGAAAACATGCCGTTTGAAAATAATTCTTTTGACGCCATTACGGTTGCCTTTGGTATTCGAAATTTTGAAACCCTAGAAAAAGGCTTATCTGAAATTCATCGTGTGCTAAAACCTGGAGGCACTTTTGTGATTCTTGAAACCTCCATGCCAACCAAAACACCTTACAAACAAGGTTATAAATTTTACACTAAAAATATTTTACCAGTTATTGGTAAATTGTTTTCAAAAGACAAAACAGCCTATGCTTATTTATGCGAATCTGCTTCTGTTTTTCCTTTTGGTGAGGAATTAAACAATATTTTGCGTAAAATTGGGTTTACTAATGTGAATGACTTGCCACAAACATTTGGTGTGGCTACTATTTATACATTATCAAAATAGTTTTATGAGAAAACACCTTGTCCTTTTTGGGTTTATTTTACTATCGCAAGTAGCTTCGGCACAATTATTTTCAAAAGAAAAAATCAGGAATCTGGAAACTGAAGATAAAAGGCTTTTAAGTTATGGTTTCTTTTTAGGGTACAACAGTTATGATTTTAATTTTGATTATAATTCGGATCAGGCTGATATTTTAGTAGAAAAAACAGGAGGCTTTAGTGTTGGTTTAATTGGAAATCTGCGTATTATGGAATACATGGATCTACGTTTTGAGCCTGGTTTATATATTACAACACGGAATTTAGTTTACGATGAAAGTTATTTTCAAGGTATGGAATTTACGGATACGGATTTAAAGCGCGAAGTAAAATCTACCTACATCCATTTTCCGTTGTTAATGAAATTTTCTACCAAACGTATCAATAATTTTAAGCCGTTTGTGGTTGCGGGATTATCTACAGCTTTAAATTTATCGAGTAACGAAAATAATCCAGACGATAATAGCAGCGGACAATTTAGAACTAAAAAGAATATGTTCTTTTACGAAGTTGGCTTTGGGGTGGACTTTTATCTTTACTTCTTTAAATTTACACCATCTATCCGCGGCGTTTTTGCACTTAATGACGAAATTATTCAAGATAAGGACCCTAACAGTCCTTGGACAAGCAATGTAAATACTATGAAAACGCGTGGTGTGTTTTTAAACTTTACGTTTCAGTAATTGTTAGTTGTTAAAAAATGGCATAGTTCCCGTTTCAACTCAATAACTAACATCTTAACAATTAACCCCTTTTAAATTCACTCAACAAAACAGCCGTTGCAGTAGCTACATTTAAGCTTTCAGTAGCTTGAATTGCGCCAAAGCGTGGAATACTAATGCGTTTTGTGATATGTTTTTCAATAGGTTCAGAAATGCCATTAGCTTCATTTCCCATAACTAAAACGCCTTCTGGGATTAATGCTTCATTATACACATTGTCACCATCCATAAAAGCACCATAAATTGGGGATGTAGTCGCGCTCAAATACGCATTCAAATCTGTATAGCTAACTTGCACGCGCGTAATAGAACCCATGGTTGCTTGAATAACCTTTGGGTTATAACAATCTACGGTTTGTTCACTACAAACTAAATTTTGAATTCCAAACCAATCGCATAACCTGATAATTGTTCCTAAATTTCCTGGATCGCGAATATCATCCAGGGCTAAAATAAAACCGCTTTTTGGTAGCCTTTCAACTTGAGGAATTTTAAAAATAGCCAAAGCTTGGTTGGGTGTTTTTAAGAAACTGATTTTCTTTAAATCCGTCTCTGAAATAAGCGTTTCCAAATCAGCATCCAAATTACATGTTGAAACGGTATATACGTGATGTAACTCCAAATTAGAATTTAAAAGCTCCGCTATAGTTTTTATTCCTTCAGCCACAAACAATCCATGTTGCTGTCTGTACTTTTTTTGTTTTAAACTCGTTATTAGTTTTATTTGGTTTTTTGATAACATGAAACCCATTTTTATTGGTGCAAACAAAATTAGAAATAATAAAACACAAACCTTTCAAAATGTGTCATTATATATATGCTTTATTTCCGTTGAAATAATGTATTTTTGAGGCAATTATTATATTATTTGTCAGTCCAAATTACATACCAAAAGCATCACTAAATTTTTATAAATCAGTATCCTTGAGAATACATTCTTCAAAAATAGCCTTTTATATTACGTTCGCTCTGTTTTTTGTGTCTTGTAATACCATAAAACATGTTGGAGAAGATCAGCAACTACTAACTAGCAACACCGTTACGGTGAATGATAAGGTAAATAATACGGAAACCATTAACAATTTACTTTACCAGAAACCAAACCGAAAACTATTAACAATTCCCATTCGGTTACATATTTACAATTTAGCACGGCCAAATATCGATTCTATTTTAAAAGCGAATATTGCTAAAAAACCCAATCGTGAGGAAAACTTGGAGCGCTTTCTGTCCAAAAAACAACTAGATCAATACATAGAATCTAGAAAAGGTATTAACACCTGGTTAAAAACCACCGGCGAAGCGCCCGTTATTTTAAATGATGAAAAAACCAAACGTTCTATAAATCGGTTGGAAGCTTACTATTTTCATAACGGTTGGTTTACAGCCAAAGCAACATCAGAAACCACAAAAATAGATTCCAGTCGTTCTAAAGTGGATTATTATGTAACCACAGGCGATCCTTATATAGTTGATTCTTTAAGCGTGAAAATAGCATCACCAGCAATAGACACCTTATATAATGAATCTAAAAAACAATCCCATATTCAATTAAACAAACAGTATAAAACGTCAACGTTTGAACAAGAAAAGGATCGATTAACAGATTACTTTAGAAATCATGGTGTCTATCATTTTAGTGAAGATTATATATACTTTGAAATGGACACCATTGACACAGATAAAAAAGTAAAAGTTGAATTACAAATTCAAGATCGACTCATAAAAAATGATGATTCCTCCAGGCGTGAACCGTTCACTATTTACAAAATAAAAGACGTTAACATTTATACAGACTATTCCTATCAAGATCGGAATAAGATGCAAAAAGACTCTACGAAATTTAAAGGTTACAACTTGTTTAGTAATGACAAATTACGCTTCAAGCCAAAAGCTTTAACAGATGTGGTTTTCATTACGCCCGATTCCACCTTTAGAGATAGCGACAGGACTTTATCTTACAGGCATATTTCAGAATTACGAACCTTTAAATACCCAAACATTGAATATGTTGAGAATCCCGATACCACTCTAACCGCCAATGTCTACTTAACACCTTTAAAGAAATTTGGTTTAGAATTTAGTGCTGAAGTATCTCAAAGTAACATTCAAACTATTGGACTGTCCTTTAATCCTTCTGTGCTTATGCGAAATGTTTTTGGTGGTGCCGAAACCTTACAACTAACAGCCTTCGGATCCATAGGAGCTTCAAAAGATGGCGCCAATGATGATGATAAGTTTTTTGATATTAACGAATGGGGTGCCGATTTAAAATTAACGGTTCCGCGTTTATTGCTTCCATTTAATACCCAGAAACTCATTCCAAAAAGCATGTCACCCAGCACACGAATGAGTATTTCCACTTCCAGCCAAACCAATATTGGATTGGATAAACAAACGCTTTCTGGAACACTTAATTACCGTTGGAAACCGAATTTTAAAGTCACCAACCGATTCGATTTATTTAGTGTTCAATATGTAAAAAACTTAAATCCAGATAATTATTTCAATGTATATAGCACATCCTATAATACTTTGAATGACATAGCTCAAGATATTAATTATATTGGGCCTAATGATGAGTTAGGCATACCAGATCAAGCCAATGAATTTATTCAAGAATCTATAGGCGACAACCCGCCAAATGGCTTGACTTCAGACAATATTCAGAATATTAACTACATTAATGAACGTCAGGAACGTTTAACAGAAAACAACTTAATCATTGCTTCTAGTTATAATTATGTAAGGGATAATAGAACAAGTTTATTCGACGAGAATTTCTCCATTTTTAGAGGAAAAATAGAATCGGCAGGAAATTTACTTTCTCTGGCGTCCAATGCTTTTGGAAGTCCAAAAAACGCGAATGATAATTACGAGATTTTTGATGTTGCCTATTCACAATATATTAAAACCGAATTCGATTATATTAAACATTGGGATTTAGGCAAAAAACAAGTTTTAGCACTTCGAAGCTTTTTTGGAATTGCCATTCCTTATGGTAATTCAAACAGTATTCCCTTTTCAAAAAGTTTCTTTGCAGGAGGTACTAATGACAATCGCGCATGGACTGCCTACAGTTTAGGCCCTGGAAGCTCAGACAGTAATGATGAATTTAATGAAGCCAACCTGAAGTTAGCCTTCAATTTAGAATACCGGTTTAATGTATTTGGCGATTTTTATGCCGCCTTTTTTGCCGATGCCGGAAATATCTGGAACGTTTTGGATAATATTGAAGACCCACAAGCAACCTTTACCAGTTTTCATTCTTTAGAAGATATTGCCTTAGGAACAGGATTTGGATTGCGTTACGATTTTGGCTTTATTATTTTCCGTTTTGACACGGGCTTTAAAACCTACGATCCGTCTTACGAAATGGGCAACCGCTGGCTAAATGATTATAATTTCACCAATGCTGTTTATAACATTGGTATCAATTACCCGTTTTAAGCTATTAATTTTATTATTTTTGTTTCTTTAAAACCACAAATTATGTCACATTCTATTAAACCAGGCGTTGCTACTGGACACGAAGTTCAAGCCATTTTTAAGTTAGCTAAAGAAAAAGGCTTTGCCTTACCAGCTGTAAATGTTGTTGGTTCCAACTCAATAAATGGTGTTCTGGAAACGGCTAGAGATTTAAATGCGCCCGTAATTATTCAATTTTCAAATGGTGGTGGTGTTTTTAATGCTGGAAAAGGCTTAAGTAATGAAAATCAAAAAGCCGCTATTGCTGGTTGCATTGCAGGTGCTAAACATGTGCATCTAATGGCAGAAGCCTACGGTGTTCCGGTTATTTTACATACCGATCATTGTGCTAAAAAACTATTGCCTTGGATAGATGGTTTATTGGATGCTAGTGAAGTGCATTTTAAAGAAACTGGTAAACCACTTTACAGCTCGCACATGATTGATTTAAGTGAAGAGCCAATTGAGGAAAACATAGAAATTTGCAAACGCTATTTAGAGCGCATGAGCAAAATGGGCATGACCCTTGAAATTGAATTAGGTATTACAGGTGGTGAAGAAGATGGTGTAGATAATACGGATGTGGACGATTCTAAATTATACACACAACCCGATGAAGTTGCTTACGCCTATGAAGAATTAAGTAAAGTAAGCGATCAATTTACAATTGCAGCAGCCTTCGGAAATGTACATGGTGTTTACAAACCTGGGAATGTAAAATTAACGCCAAAAATTCTTAAAAATTCGCAAGCACATATTTCAGAAAAATTTAATGTAGAACATAACCATATTGATTTTGTTTTTCATGGAGGATCTGGAAGTACAGTTGAAGAAATTCGCGAAGCCATTGGTTATGGTGTTATTAAAATGAATATTGACACGGATATGCAATATGCCTTTACATCTGGCGTTCGTGATTACATTATAGAAAAACAAGCTTATTTACAAACACAAATAGGAAATCCAGATGGCGATGATGTGCCAAATAAAAAATATTACGATCCGCGCGTTTGGCTACGTAAAGGTGAAGAAACATTTGTTGCACGTTTAAAGAAGGCTTTTGAAGACTTGAACAACGTGAACACTTTATAAAATAAAAGCGCAAAAAACACGCATTTCAAATTAAACGTGTAATTTTGCTTGTCTAACTAACGCGAATACTAACGGCTTTTAATAGTGAAAACCGTTACTCGCATAACTTAAAATCGTTAAGCACTATGTCTTGGTTTAAACGAAAAGAAAAAGGAATTCAAACCTCTACGGAGCAAAAGAAAGACACACCCAAAGGGTTGTGGTATAAATCGCCAACAGGAAAAATTGTTGATGCTAAAGAATTAGAGCAAAACTTTTACGTGAGTCCTGAAGACGGTTATCACGTAAGAATTGGGAGTAACGAATACTTCAAAATCTTATTTGACGATAATAAATTCAAGGAATTAGATGCTAAATTAGAATCTAAAGATCCTTTGAAATTTGAAGACACTAAAAAGTATCCAGACCGTTTAAAAGCGGCTCAAGAAAAAACCAAACTTCAAGACGCTGTTCGTACAGCCGTTGGAAAATCTAAAGGAAACGATTTAGTCGTTGCCTGTATGGATTTCTCATTTATAGGCGGTTCTATGGGGTCTGTGGTTGGCGAAAAAATAGCACGAGCTGGACAATATGCTTTAAAGAAAAAAATACCGTTCATGATTATCTCCAAATCTGGAGGTGCACGTATGATGGAAGCCGCTTTATCCTTAATGCAATTGGCAAAAACCTCGGTTGTTTTGGCACAATTAGCAGATGCTGGCATACCGTATATATCTTTATGTACAGATCCAACAACCGGCGGAACAACCGCCTCTTTTGCCATGTTAGGCGATATTAATATTGCAGAACCAGGTGCTTTAATTGGATTTGCTGGACCACGCGTAGTTCGTGATACCACAGGACAAGATTTACCAGAAGATTTCCAAACATCGGAATTTTTATTAGAACACGGTTTCTTGGATTTTATTTCACACCGTAAAAATTTAAAAAACAAAGTGAACTTATATATTGATTTAATTACCAATCAGCCATTAAGAGCATAATTAGGGTTACTAATTAGTAGCTAATGCCCTAAAAAACAGCGTGGGACTTTTTCAAACAAAAAACGGCTGAATAATTAAAATTTACTATATTTGCAGCTTGAAAGAAAAACTTTCATATACATAACAATCATTTACAATAATATTAGAATGTATTTATCAAAAGAAGAAAAGCAAGAGCTTTTCGCAAAACACGGTAACGGAAAAACCGATACTGGAAGCGCAGAAGGCCAAATTGCATTATTTACACAACGCATCGAGCATTTAACACAGCACTTAAAAACGAATCGTAAAGATTACAATACGGAGCGTTCATTAGTAATGTTAGTTGGTAAGCGTCGTGCATTACTAGATTACTTAATTAAGAAAGATATCTTAAGATATCGTGCTATTATTAAGGAATTAGGATTAAGAAAATAATCACATTTAAGAGGCTTCGCGCCTCTTTTTTGTTTTAAACATAACGCAATCGTAAGCGTATAAAATTCGTAAATAAGAAGCTAGATCCCGAAATAAGTTTGGGACTAAAGGTTTTTCATTGGTCACATACACACAACAACTACAACAACACAACGACCATTGTTTAATTAGAATTAAAAATTTATGATTCCAAAAGTATTTAGAGAGGTCATTGACCTTGGTGATGGCAGAGAAATTTCCATCGAAACAGGAAAATTAGCAAAACAAGCTCACGGTAGCGTTGTTGTGCAGTCAGGAAAATGTATGTTATTATGTACAGTTGTTTCCAACTACGAACAAAAAGACCTTAATTTTTTACCCTTAACGGTAGATTATCGTGAAAAATTTGCTGCTGCAGGTCGTTACCCAGGAGGTTTCTTTAAAAGAGAAGCAAGACCTAGTGATGGCGAAGTATTAACCATGCGTTTAGTAGATCGTGTTTTACGTCCATTATTCCCAAAAGATTATCATTCTGAAACACAGGTGATGATTCAGTTAATGTCTCATGACGAAAATGTTATGCCAGACGCTATGGCTGGATTAGCTGCTTCTGCTGCTATTCAATTATCCGATTTACCTTTTGAATGTCCAATCTCTGAAGCACGAGTTGGCCGTATTAATGGTGAATTCATTATTAACCCAACATTGGCGCAATTAGCAGAATCTGATATTGACATGATGATTGGTGCTTCTGCTGACTCTGTAATGATGGTGGAAGGTGAAATGGATGAAATTTCTGAAGAAGAAATGGCAGATGCTATTAAATTTGCCCATGAAGCTATTAAAATTCAATGTGACGCTCAAGTAAGGTTAGCTGAAGCATTTGGAAAAAAAGCCGTTCGTGAATATGAACCAGAAAGAACCGATGAAGATTTAGAGAAAAAAGTGTATGACATGGCTTACGATAAAGTGTATGCTATTGCAAAAGCTGGATCGGCTAAACATGAACGAAGTGATGCATTTCAACAAATAAAAGAAGATATTAAAGCCACATTTTCTGAAGAAGAATTAGAAGATTACGGCGGATTAGTATCTGAATATTACCGCAAAGCTGAAAAAGCAGCTATTCGTGATTTAACCTTAAATGAAGGATTGCGTTTAGATGGTAGAAAAACGGATGAAATTAGACCAATTTGGTGTGAAGTAGATTACTTACCATCTACACACGGTTCTGCTCTTTTTACACGTGGAGAAACACAAGCTTTAGCTACAGTAACTTTAGGAACATCTAGAGATGCTAATCAAATAGATATGCCATCGCAAGAAGGTGAAGAGCGTTTCTATTTACATTATAACTTCCCACCATTTTGTACAGGTGAAGCAAGACCAATTCGTGGAACTTCTCGTAGAGAGGTAGGTCATGGTAACTTAGCGCAACGTGCTTTAAAAGGAATGGTACCAGATGAAAGTCCGTATACAGTGCGTATAGTTTCAGAAGTATTGGAATCTAACGGCTCCTCTTCTATGGCAACTGTTTGTGCAGGAACTATGGCACTAATGGATGCTGGTGTACAAATGATTAAGCCTGTATCTGGTATTGCTATGGGATTAATTTCTGATGCTGCTTCTGGTAAATATGCTGTATTATCTGATATTTTAGGTGATGAAGATCATTTAGGAGATATGGATTTTAAAGTAACAGGAACTGCAGATGGTATTACTGCTTGCCAAATGGATATTAAAGTAAAAGGTCTTTCTTATGAGATTTTAGTAAATGCATTAAAACAAGCTCGTGAAGGCCGTTTACATATTTTAGAAAAACTAGTTGAAACAATTGCTAAACCAAATGCAGAAGTTAAGGAACATGCTCCAACTATGGTAACCAGACGTATTCCTAACGAATTCATTGGGGCTTTAATTGGACCTGGTGGAAAAGTGATTCAGGAAATGCAAAAAGAAACCGATACAACCATAGTTATTAACGAAGATCCTGTAACGGAAGAAGGTATTGTTGAAATATTAGGCGTTGGTAAAAAAGGTATTGATGCGGTTATGGCAAAAATTGATGCTATTCTATTCAAACCTACAGTTGGCAGCATATATGAAGTAAAAGTCATTAAAATGTTAGATTTTGGTGCCGTTGTGGAGTATACAGATGCACCTGGAAACGAAGTGTTATTACACGTAAGCGAATTAGCTTGGGAACGTACAGAAAATGTATCTGATGTGGTAAACATGGGCGATGTTTTTGATGTGAAGTATTTCGGGATAGATTCTAGAACACGTAAAGAAAAAGTATCGCGTAAGGCTATTTTACCAAAACCAGAAGGGTTTGTAGAAAGACCACCAAGAGACGACAAACGTTCAGGTGGACGTGATAACAGAGGTTCTCGTGACAACAGCAGAGGTCGTGATAATCGTCGTGATGACAGAAAACCAAGAGACGACAAGAAGGACTAATAATTCTTTTTATAATCTATATATAAAAGCCTATTCAAATTAATGAATAGGCTTTTTTTATTTAAAATGTTTACCAAAAGCCAATTGGAGAATGCCATAAATAAAATTATCTTTACGTTGTAACACCTTTAACCGAACCAAGAAAATAAACAATTTGAAAGTTATATTTGAGAATGTAGCTTCTATTTTTACAAATTAAAAAATAATTTGAAATACCAAAAGTATATTAATCCATTTAAAATACACATTATGAGAAAAAGCATATTATTTATCGTTTTAGCGTTAGTTAGTAATGTCTTCTTTGCACAAGAATCGAATTCTAGTAATTCTTTCTATATTAATATCTTTATAAATCAGAACAAAGATGTTAGAGTAGAATCTAACCTCGTAACAATGAATGACATTGGAGATGAAGTAAAAAATCTTATATATAATCATCGGTTCAAAGTAGATGAGAAAATAACTTATAGGATTTATGCCGACAAAGACTTGGATTTAAGTTACATAATGGATACTGAACAAAAAATATTAGAAGCATACAGTTATAACGTAAAAAGAGAAAGATATCTTTTAGAAACCGTAAAAATGAATATAGATGGTCCGAATTGGTTAGAAAAATTAGATGGTTTTGATATTAAACCCAAAAAAGGCTAATTGAGAAATAAAAAACGTGTTACAACACTATGTATATTAAATGCTTGTTTTAATATTTAATTAATAGGAAGTGCATGTTTGCTTTAATCCGATTTTCGGAACGAAAATCCTCTGATACAAATTCGCATTATTCTTAAACATAAACATTGTAGTTGATGCGAAAAACCTGCATATGAAAATAATATTTATAGTTATTGCAATTATTATTCTGTTTATACTTTACAGATATTTTGCATTCAAAAAAGAAAGCGCAAAAACTCACAAGTTGAGATTTGCTAGAATTAAACCACTTGTCGAAAAATTAGAAAACAAAGAAAAAATAAAAGAAGAAGATGTTTTGAATTATGCCAAAGATAATAAGACTCGTGAATTGACTTACCAAATACTATCTAAACATAATAAAACGGAGCTGTTCCCTAAAGAATATTTGACAATTGAAAGTGGTGCAGAAAGCAAAATGGTCAATTGGCTTGAATTTCCAACTGAATTAGACAAAGTATCTGATGACATAAAACATCTTGAAAAAGTAAAAATAGATTTTGATGGGAATAACGTATATTATCACGTATTTAGGTATATGACAAATAAACCACATTGGGCTGCGGAAAATGGATGGATGCTCGGTGTCGTTGGACCATATTTTGACGATAGTAATCCTTATGATTTTCCAGCAGCAACCTTTAGCAGATGTAGCAGTAAAGTTGGGGAAATTGACCCGAAAGATGAAGTTAAATGGGTTCACGAAAATATTGCGATGAAAAGAAAATAAAGCACTTCTTACAACCACACACATATCTTATTGCAAGTTATAACCTAGTAACTTAAATCCTCTCGGATTTTCACTCAACGAAATCATAGCCTAATCCAATTGGAACCTCATATAAGTTATAGCAATACAAACCCCTTAAACCATGCAGTTTATAAGCCTATTTCCGATTTGGAAGTAAAACCAATGTGGAATTAAACTAGATTTTAGATGAATACTTTTGGATCATCTGCAATAGTTTTCGCGTATCAAAAGGTTTGGCAATAATATCATCTATTCCGGATGCTATTGCCGTATCATAGACTTCTTCTCTTTCAAAAGCTGTTAGAGCAATTATTGGAATTTCAATCCCTTGTTCTCTAATAAGCTTTGTGGTTTCATAACCGTTAATTTTTGGCATATTGATGTCCATTAATATAGCATCATAAGTGGTGTTCTTTAACAGTTCCAAAGCCATAAAACCATCATCGGCAATTTCACATGTATAATTATTATTTTCCAAAAGCTTTTTAGTAACCATTTGGTTTATCTTATTATCTTCCACCAAAAGTACTTTTAAACCAAACTCATCCAATAAGGGATTATCCGTTTTATTTATGGGCTTTTCTTGGCTGTCCTTTTCATACGCCAACGGAATTGTAAATTCAACCGACGTACCAACGTTTTCTTCACTTTGTAATGAAATGGTTCCTTTAAATAATGTTACCAAATTTTTAACGATACTTAAACCTATTCCTGTACCTTGATAATCATCCTCTTTTCTATTAATCTGGACAAATTTCTCGAAAATTTTATCTTGATATTCTAATGGAATTCCAACACCAGTATCTGAAATTGTAAAGCAAATATAAACTAAATGTGCCTCTTGGCTTTCCAACTTTGCTGTAATGGTAACCGTACCATCGGTAGTAAACTTTAAAGAATTACTTACTAAATTGATAATAATTTGAGATAATCGGATAGAATCTCCTAAAACAAATTGTGGTATTTTAGAGTCCACCTCGACCACAATTTTATTGCGGTGTTTTTTGGCAATTACCATAAGTGAATCCTTAATGGTGTATAGCTTTTCTTCAATATCAAACAGGTTATTATCCAGAACCACCCTATTTTCTTCAAATTTATGAACCTTTAAAACATCATTAACTAATGCTAAAAGGTAATTAGCAGAAAATTTAAGTGCTTTTAAATGCGGGCTGTTTTCTAGTTCTTTGTGCTCGGTTTCAATAATATCTGTAATCCCAATAACGCCATAAAGTGGCGTGCGTAATTCGTGGCTAATGGTAGAAACAAACTGCGTTTTTAAAAGCGTGGCTTCCTCAGCTTTTTCTTTGGCTACCAATAAAGCCTCGTTGGCATGTGTTAATTCTTCATTAGTAATTTGTCGTATTTTATTCAATTTAAATTGATAATACAGCAGTAATAGTGTGGCTAAAAAAACGACAATTACTAAAATAGATAGCAATTTTAGATTATTAAATTTTTGATCTTGAATTTCTTTTTCGGCCTCTACTTTCCCAATTTTTTGTCTTAACAGTCTAATGTTTTCATTCTGTTCTAAATCTTGTAGTACTTTTTGTAAAGAGTCTGATTTATGAGCAAATTTTTCAGACTTATCAATGGCATTGGTTTTTTTGTAAAAATCCGTTAGCAATTGATAAATTTCTAATTCGTGCGAATTAGGAAAGTTTTTGGCTTTTTGAAGACAAATTTCATAGGCTTTTAAATAATTTTCTTCTGCTAAAGCATAGAATTTGTGCCATTCATGGTAGTTTCCTGTTAAGTAATAATAATAGTATTTTAACTCGCTTTCCGCTTCAAATTCATGTAAATGCGGCTTTATTTCAAGTAATAAAGCTTGAGCTTCTTCATAACTTTCAATGCTAATATACGTAGTTGCCAAATTTACAAGGTTGTATAAATATTCAACCTTGCTTATATTTTCAGAGTGATTTATTGCCTTTAAATAATATTTTATTCCGGTTTCAGTGTCCTTTTTATTAAAAGCGTATAAATTACCAAGGTTGCTATAAACCCAACTTAAAATTGTGTCATTTTGTATCTTGGTTGCGTAAATGAGCGATTTATTAAAATAGTCAATAGCATTGCCATCATCAGCTACTTGGGAGAAGTTTAAACCTATTAAGTTATAAGTTATGGCTATCTGTCTATTGTCATTATGCTTAAGTGCTAAAGAAAGTGCCTTTTTAGCTTTTTCTAAAGATTTATCATATTCAGAAGAATTAAAAAACACTCTTGAAGAGTCAATAAATCTAGTAATTTTTTTAGCTACACCTTTTTTTTCGTTGTTTAATTCTTGGATAAAAGAAAAAGACAAATTAAAAATAAATGAAAATATTAAGAATATATTTTTAGTAGTTGGAATCATTTCTAATCCTAATTTGGGACTTACAAAATAAAGCCTTTTTTTCAGATAAAACGTCGTTAAAATCCGATAAAAGTAAATATTCAGATAGAAATAGGCTGAAAATAAAAATATATTCTGCGGCTTTTGGTTCCAACCTGCTAAAACGCCGTTTTTTTCTTAAAAAAATACTAAAAAGGGTCTAAAGTTAATTTCTAATCGTACATACCTAAAAGACATTAATTTTAAACAACCCCAAAATACATGGCCCAAAAAAGTACACGCTCGTCAAAATCATTACATACCAAAATAACAAACCTTCAAAAATTAAAAGCTTTTTTAAGCCAAACATTTATTGGAAGTGATAAAACCCAAAACGTTTATAATAGGATTACATTAATTAGCACGTTGGTGTTTATTGCTATGGGTGTTTATTTATTTACCGTTTTTCATAATGATTTTGAGCAATTTAATGCAGACCGTAGAAGCTCCATTATTGGTTTAACATTTATGATTACAGCCGGAATTCTATTTATATTTAAAGTCTTTTATGTCATTTTTATGGCATATAATTATTTTAAGTATCGCGCTGTGGTATCTGTTTCGGATGAAAAATTACCAACAGTTACCATAATCGTTCCTGCCTATAACGAAGGCAAACAAGTTTGGGATACCTTAATGAGTTTGTCTAAAAGTGATTATCCCCAAGATAAAATACAGCTTTTAGCTATTGATGATGGAAGTTTAGATGATACTTGGGATTGGATGGTGGATGCCAAAAAACAGCTTGGAAACCGATTAGAAATCCTTCAACAACCAGAAAATAAAGGAAAACGTCATGCTTTATATCGTGGGTTTAATTTAGGTACTGGTGCTATTTTTGTAACTGTGGATAGTGATTCTGTTGTAGACCAAAACACCTTACGTAATTTGGTTAGTCCGTTTATAACCGATGAAAATTGTGGTGCAGTAGCTGGTAATATTCGTGTTTTGAATAATAAAAAAGCCATGCTTCCAAAAATGCTGGATGTGAGTTTTGTAATGAGTTTTGAATTTGTCCGTTCTGCCGAAAGCAGGTTAAATTCCGTTTTATGTACACCTGGCGCATTGGCTGCTTATAGAAACACCGCTGTTTTTAAGTGTTTACCCGATTGGATTAACCAAACATTTATGGGACAACCGTCAGACATTGGCGAAGATCGTGCCATGACGAATATGATACTAAAACAAGGTAAGCATGTACTATTTCAGCGAAATGCTGTTGCGTATACAAATGTTCCCGAAGAATATCCTGGGTTATATAAAATGTTTATAAGATGGGGACGCAGTAACGTGCGCGAAAATATTAATATGGCAAAATATGTGTTCACCAATTTTAAAAATGAAAGTAAGTTTGGAACGCGACTGTTATTTATTAGTCAATTCTCTAGAATTATCATGACATATCCATTCGTGCTATTTATGTTATTCTTTGTTTTAATGCACCCTTTATTATTTTTGGGTTCTACCCTATTAAGTATTTTAGTAACCTCAACATTTTCGGTTTTATTTTATGCACATCGCTACGAAATAAAAGAATCTTTTTGGGCATATACCTATAGTATTCTTTACACATTTGGTCTGTTTTGGATAGCACCTTATGCTATTGCAACAGCAAGTAGACGTGGTTGGTTAACACGCGGATTAGCAGAAAAAAAATAATAGATTCTAGATTAAAAACATCAAGCCTTACAAGAAATTGTAGGGCCTTTTTTTGGCACAGCCTTGTGATCACTTGATCAAAAACCAGTGAATTCCCGACAGCCTGTCACCTTTTTGTCAGTTTCAACAAAATTACAAAATACATATTTCGCAACAAATGTTTGGTTTTTTTATGAATTCACTAAACATTACCCCTAAAACACATGTATATAGGATTTTTTAAAATTAACTTTATTATTCGGGTCTTCCGTATAGTCCTTGTACACTACACACCAATTAATAATGATAATCAACACCTTACAAAAACATGAAAGTATTAGTAATTGGAGCAGGAAATATGGGATTAACTTATTCCGAAGGTATGGCGGCATCGTCTCTTTTAGGAAAACACAATCTGAAGATATATGATACGGATCCTAAAAAAATTACAAGATTAAATAAAGAACCACATTTTGATGTTTACGATAATTTAGAAGATTGTTTACCAATAGCAGATATTGTATTTCTTGCCGTAAAACCTTACCACATTGAGGACTTATTTAAAACCATGGCATCACAAATTAACGATCAGCAAATATTTGTATCACTAATGGCTGGTGTAACTATAGACACGATTAAAACCCAACTCGGTGCAACTAAAGTAGTACGGGCTATGCCAAATTTACCAGCAAAAGTTGGAAAAGGTGTTACATCTTATACCGAATCTCCTGAAGTTTCTAAAGTAGAATTGATTATGGTTCGGAATTTACTAGATACGACAGGAACCTCCATACATGTGGATACAGAAAATTTCATTGATGCCTCAACCGGTATTTCAGGAAGTGGACCAGCTTATGTGTTCTACTTTATGCAATCTATGCTGGATGCTGCTTTAAAAATGGGCTTCTCTGCTTATGATTCTAAAGTATTAGTAAGCAACACCTTTGAAGGTGCTATTGAATTATTTAATCAATCAGATATTTCACCAGAAACATGGATTAACCGTGTAGCTAGTAAGGGTGGAACCACACAAGCAGCCATAGACTCTATGGACGATAATAATGTAAAACAGCTTATTGAAGATGCCGCTTATGCCGCATTTGATAGAGCAATAGAATTAGGAAAAGAAAAATAAAATGATGGACGACGACATTAAGCGCGTAGTAGTAAAAGTAGGAACAAACGTATTAACCAATAAGGACAACCGAATTTTAGGACCTGTTTTAAGAGAATTGGTTCGCCAGATAGCTGTGCTTTATGAGCGCGATGTTATGGTAGTTCTAGTTTCTTCAGGTTCGGCAATTGCTGGAAAAGAGGTTCTAGGTAAAATGAGTCTCACGGATAAATCTATTAGACGCCAAGTTTATTCGGCCGTTGGTCAACCAAGAATGATGCGTCATTATTATAGCCTTTTCCATGACTATGGTATGCGCTGCGCACAAGTTTTAGCAACAAAACGCGATTTTGACCCTGGCAAACACCGTGAAAATATGATTAATTGTTATGAAGGCCTATTATCTGAAGGTATTGTGCCAATTGCCAATGAAGATGATGCCGTTTCCATAACCATGTCTATGTTTACTGATAATGATGAGTTGGCTAGTTTGGTAGCAGAATTAATTGATGCAGACCGTTTAATAATATTATCAGATACGGATGGCCTTTACACTGGGCATCCAGATGATGAAGATTCCATAAAGATTAATGAGGTTTCGTTTAATCAAAATGTGGAACAATACGTAAAAGCTTCAGGTAAAAAAGAAGGCGAAGGTCGTGGTGGTATGGCATCCAAATTACGAATTGCAAAAGGCACAGCACAAAAGGATATTCCAACATATATTGCCAATGGAAAACGAGCAAACGTAATTGTTGATATTCTTGACAACAAGGAAGTAGGAACCAAATTTATTCACTAAAAACAACACACATGGAATTATTACATACAGATAAAAAAAATGACGTTTTAAATGCAATGATTAAAATTATTGATCGCGAACGAGACAACATCATTAAAGCCAACAAGCAAGATTTAGATGCTTTTGATAAAGACGATCAAGCCTTATACGACCGACTAGTGGTTAACAACGCTAAAGTGGATGGTATGATTCAGGCTATTACAGAAGTACGTGAACAAGACGACCCTGTTGGTGCCACTATTTCAGATATGACGTTGGATACTGGTTTACAAATTACCAATAAAACAGCTCCATTTGGGACGATTATGATTATATATGAATCCCGACCAGACGTTACTATTGAAGCTGCTGTTTTAGCGTTTAAAGCCAACAATAAAATTTTACTAAAAGGTGGAAAAGAAGCTATTAATAGTAATCTCATTTTAGAAAAATGCTGGCATGAAGCATTAGAAGAAAATGGCTTATCTAAAGATTGGATTAAACTATTGCATTTAAAGCGTGAAGAAACACAGGAATTTTTAAGAAACCCAACAGAGAAAATCGATTTAATTGTACCTCGTGGTGGCGAACGTTTAATTAAGTTTGTAAAGGACCACGCTACCTGTGCCGTTTTAATTTCAGGACGTGGCAACAACTTTTTATATGTTTCTAAAGGTGCGGATTGGGAAAAAGCCGTAAAAGTGATTATAAATGCAAAAACTGATAAAATTTCAGGATGCAATGCATTAGATAAAGTATTAATTGATAAAAATATTTCTAATTACGAAGCGAAAGTAACAGCACTCCAAAAAATATTAGAGCATGTTGGTGTATCGTTAGTTGTGGATAAAAAAATAGGACAGATTTTAACCAAGGAAACCCAAATACCAAACGAAGATACCTGGTACGAAGAATTCCTAGCCATGAAATTATTAGTAGCCGAAGTGGATGGATTAGATGAAGCCATAGAAACCATAAACAAATATTCTGGAGGACATTCCTCCACCATAATAACAGAAAACAAAAACGAAGCAGCCTCCTTCATGCAAGAAATAGACAGCGCTGCGGTTTACCACAATGCTTCTACCCGATTTACCGATGGAGGACAAATGGGTGTTGGCGCCGAATTAGCCATAAGCACGGACAAACTGCATCACCGCGGACCATTAGGCTTAAAACAATTGGTAACCAATAAATATTATGTATTTGGCGATGGCCATGTACGCGTTTAAACAATAATTTAAACATGTTACAAACGGCATTGGTTAAAACTGATGCCGTTTTTTTTGTTATACGATATGTAAGAATGTAAATACACAAATTAGACGTTTACTGGCATGACAACAGCCTAGAATATTATAAAAAAGGCAATTTTATTAAAAATTACACCTTACTATGGATAGGCTTTTTTTCTTATCTTTAGGTGTAACATATTAATACACAAGCATGAACGCCATAACTCTAGAACCATTTACACATAATGCAAAAAGCTGCATTGCCATAAAATTTGCTTATAATTTTGAAACAAAAGAATATATAAAAAAATTTAAAGGAGTTTATTGGACAAAAACACATAGAACATTTTATATTTATTATGATGAAGTTAGACTGGAGGATTTTAAAAACCACCTTAAAAAATCAGGTATACGGCTTTTAGAAAAACAAAATGAAAGGAGTGTGCCACGTTATAGCAAGGGTGTTAAATTAGAGCTAAAACCTTTAAATCAAGAAAAAACGCTAGTTTATCGACATTTTTTAACATTCCTTAAAGGTAAAAGATTTAGTGCAAGTACAATAGCTTCGTATGGCGGATTTATACTCGAATTTTTGCGCTTTACAGATTCCAAACCGGTAAACAACCTCAACGAAAATGACGTGAGGCACTATATTGAATGGGCTGTAGAAAAATTAAATTATGCCATTAGCACACATAGACAAATGGTAAGTGCCTTTAAGCATTTTGCTTATTTTTATCCAGCGTGCTCCATAGATACAGATAAAATTTTTATGCCTAAAAAAGATAAAAAATTACCTGTTATTTTAAATATTGAAGAAGTGCTACTTATATTAAAAGCGACTAGAAACTTAAAGCATCGTATTACAATAGGCATGCTATATGGATCTGGATTACGAATTGGAGAAATTATAAACCTAAAACTTTCTGATTTTGATTTTAATCGGAAATTATTACATATACAAAATTCAAAAGGCAGAAAAGACAGATATACAACCATAGCCGAAAGTTTATTTCCATTATTAAAAAACTATTATTCCGCCTACAAACCAAAAACATACTTTATTGAAAACCCAAAAAACGGTAAATATAGTCCGGAATCAATTCGCTCTTTTTTAAGGAAAAGTACTAAAGCTGCGGGAATAACAAAACATGTCACACCTCATACACTGCGGCATAGTTATGCCACGCATATGTTGGAACAAGGAACAGATATTCGGTATATACAAGAGCTTTTAGGACACAGCAGGCCAGAAACCACTATGATTTATACGCAGGTTACAAAAAAAGATTTACAGCAAATAAATAGCCCTTTGGATACTGCTGTAAAAAAATTATCTTTACGGGATAACGGTAACTCAAAACTTACTATATCCTGACATATTTACGGGATATAAGTAATAAAAGTTACTATATAACGAGTTAGCGGTCATTGAAAAAAAC
>NZ_JBLXHU010000020.1:0-57450 GCF_048259285.1 Bizionia sp.
TCTAAAAAGCAGTTTTTTCTATAGGCTTTTAGTGCGCCACGTATATGATCTTTTCGCGTTAGGTTTTCAAGAATCCATTCATTGTTTTCTTCAATAAAACAGAATCCAGAAGCCATTCCCAGCTTGTCATTCCCTTGAAAATGTTTGGCCAATTCTTCCAAGTAATTCTCTGGAAATATTAAATCGGCATCAAATTTACAAATCACATCATAATCTTCATCCAGCGTTTCATAGCCTTTATAAAACGCATGGATGATTTTGCTGCCTGGTAAATGTTTGTTAGAAGATATTGTGTTTACTAATGAAATCCAGTTGTATTTTGAAGTAAAACCTTCAACAAGTTGCTGAGTTTTATCGGTAGAATTATCATTCACAACAACCACCTGTTTTGGTAAAAGGGTTTGGGTTGCTAGAGATACCAAAGTTTGTTTAATATATATCTCTTCGTTGTGGGCTGGAATGATGATATAAAAATTCAAAAGTTATGATTTAAGGTTTAAAGTTACAGGAATTCAAATTTGGGAACTATAAACTTATTCTCAAAATGTGAAATTTTAAATGGAATAATTATTATTTGTTTATTCTTTCCGCATAGACAATATAATATCTTGGTGTAAACCAACGTAAAATGGGTCTGATGCCTACTTTTTTAGTTGGATTGGTCCATTTTTCACGCGCTATTATCTTCCAGCCAGCTTTTTCTAAAAGCCAATCAAACTGCCAATCTTCAAATTCATGGTAATGTCTGTCCCACATGTCCGTTTTACTTCTATAAGCAGGAGAAAACCATAAACGCAAGGGAATACTAGCGACTAATTTATCGGCTTTAATACTCTGTAATACGGTAAAAGGGGATAGTAAATGTTCGAATATTTCAAAAGCAGTTACGACTTCCGCTTTTGAATTTTCAATAGCTCGCGTATTCACATCCAAATCTTCACCAGTGGTATTTTCAACTGGATAACCAAGGTTTTTCATGATAGGCGTAAACGGATTTTCAACCCCTAAATCTAAAATACTAGAATTGGTTGAAATGTGCTTTTGAAGAAATTCAGCAGTATGTTTAAACCGTTTATTTGGATAACTTTTTTCGTACATTATTTGTCCTTCAAAAAGGGGAATATTATGTGTGAATTTAAATTGAAACCTCCGTTAATACTTGTAAACAATGGCATTAATGTTCATTCCGGCACCTACGCTGGCAAACATAATAATATCGCCTTGGTTAATAGTATGTCCTGTTAATTCATCTTTCAAAATTAAATCGAATAAAGTAGGAATGGTGGCCACACTAGAATTCCCAAGATTATTAATGGTCATGGGCATAATACCTTGTGGCATTTCCATATTATAGAGCTTATAAAACCGTTGAACTATAGCTTCATCCATTTTTTCATTGGCTTGATGAATGAGAATCTTCTTTAAATCTGTTATTTGATAACCACTTTTATCTAAACAGGCTTTCATGGCAGTTGGCACATTTTTTAAGGCAAATTCGTAAATTTTGCGGCCGTACATTTTAATATATCTACGTTGATCCGTAATGGCCGAATTATTAGTTTCTCCAAAATATATAAAATGAGCTTCATCTAGCGCATACGTGGCGCTTTCGTGCGCAATTATTCCGCCTGAACCATCCGTTTCCTCAACAATTACTGCTCCAGCACCATCGCTATAAATCATGGAATCGCGATCGTGTTTATCCACCACACGTGATAAGGCTTCGGCTCCTATAACCAAACATTTTTTTGCCATTCCTGCCCTGATAAAAGCATTGGCTTGAATGACACCTTCAATCCAACCAGGACAGCCAAAAAGTAAATCGTAAGCTACACACTTCGGGTTTTTTATTCCTAATAGGTGTTTGACTCGAGATCCTAAACTTGGCACTGTATCACTTTGTTCTGTGTTGTGCTTTACATCACCATAATTATGGCCAACAATAATATAATCTAGTTCTTCTGGATTTATTTGTGCGTCTTTAATAGCATCTTTCGCCGCATAAAAGGCCAAATCGGATGTGGTTAAATTTTTGTCTGCATAACGACGTTCATTAATTCCAGTTATTGCTTTAAACTTTTCAATGATAACTTCATTGTTCTGCATTAATGACGATCCGTCTGTGTTGAGAAATTCATGCCGATTGAAGTCCGAGTTACGTTCAATACTACTCGGTATATAACTACCAGTTCCTGTAATTTTTATTGCCATATTTTTGCATTCAATTTAGTTGGGCATGCACTAAATTAGTTAATAAATTATTGTTTTAACTACTCGCTATTGTATTTGTTCCATTTTTTACGAAAATGATAAAAAAATCGACAATAAACCTATATATAATAAAAAAAACAAGGCCTTCTTAACGGAAGGCCTTATTTTAATTTGTATGTTTTATGCGTCCATGTAATCTTCAATAGGTGCACATGTACAAATTAAATTACGATCACCATAAGCGTCATCAACACGTCTTACAGTTGGCCAAAATTTATTATCCCGCACATATTCTAATGGAAATGCAGCTTGTTCTCGTGTGTACGGCATAAGCCATTCATCAGCAGTTACCATATCTAAAGTATGAGGTGCATTTTTAAGCACATTATTGGTGTCATCTTTAGATGTTGCTTCAATTTCTTTTCTAATGGAAATCATAGCATCACAAAAACGATCCATTTCTGCTTTACTTTCACTTTCGGTTGGCTCAATCATTAACGTTCCAGCAACAGGGAATGAAACTGTTGGTGCATGGAACCCATAATCCATTAAACGTTTTGCAATATCTGATACTTCAATACCATTTTCTTTAAAGGCACGACAATCTACAATCATTTCATGAGCTGCTCTACCGCGTTCACCAGAATACAATGTGTCAAACTGACCTTGTAAACGTTGCTTGATGTAATTGGCATTTAAAATAGCAATTTTAGTAGCTTCCGTTAAACCTTTTGCTCCTAACATTTTTATATAACCGTAGGAAATTAAACAAACCAATGATGAGCCAAATGGCGCTCCAGAAATTGCTGAAATAGCATTAGTTCCTCCCGTTTTAATAATTGGGTTGCTTGGTAAAAATGGCGCTAATTGTTTAGCAACACAAATTGGTCCAACACCAGGTCCACCACCACCATGAGGTATAGCAAATGTTTTATGAAGGTTTAAGTGACAAACATCTGCACCAATATTTCCAGGATTTGTTAATCCTACTTGCGCATTCATATTGGCACCATCCATATAAACTTGACCACCATTATCATGAATAATTTTAGTGATTTCTTTAATAGCCGACTCATAAACACCGTGTGTTGATGGATAGGTTACCATGATACAGGATAAGTTGTCTTTGTGTAATTCCGCTTTTTCGCGTAAATCTTCTACATCAATATTTCCTTTTTCAGTAGATTTTGTTACCACTACTTTCATACCTGCCATAACAGCACTCGCCGGATTGGTTCCGTGAGCCGATGATGGGATTAAACAAATATTTCTATGATGATCACCACGAGATTCATGGTATGCTTTTATAACCATTAACCCAGCAAACTCACCTTGAGCACCCGAATTTGGCTGTAATGATGTTGCTGCGAAACCAGTGATTTCTGTAAGTTGATCTTCCAATTCTTTTAAAACTGTTAAATAACCTTCAGCCTGATCTGCTGGAACAAATGGGTGAATAGTTCCCCAATTTGGTGAACTTAATGGTAACATTTCAGCGGCTGCATTTAATTTCATGGTACAGGAGCCTAATGAAATCATCGAGTGATTTAGCGATAAATCCTTACGTTCTAATTTTTTGATGTAGCGCATTAATTCTGTTTCCGAATGGTGCGAATTAAAAATGTCATGCGTTAAAAATTCAGACGATCTTTGTAACGATTCCATCACCATATTGGTTTCAGAAAGCGCTTCAATTTTTATGGTTTCTTTATTAGCAACACCTGCAAAAATTGAAACGATTTGATTCGCATCTTTAAGTGTTGTTGTTTCATTTATTGATATTGTGACTGTATCGGCATCTGGATAATAAAAATTAACTCCTACTTTTTCAGCTGCTACTTTAATATTATTAGCGTTTGCTTTAACTTTAATCGTATCGAAATAGGCTGTGTTTAACTGGCTAAAGCCTAGTTTATCTAAAGCATTAGCAACAGAAACAGCAGTATTATGAACACGATTAGCAATAAACTCTAAACCTTTTGGTCCATGATAAACGGCATACATTCCAGCCATAACGGCTAAAAGTACTTGAGCTGTACAAATATTTGATGTTGCTTTATCACGTTTAATATGTTGCTCTCGTGTTTGTAATGCCATACGTAAAGCACGATTTCCATTCATATCTTTGGTTACACCAATAATACGGCCAGGAATATCACGCTTATACATTTCTTTTGTTGCAAAATAAGCTGCGTGAGGTCCACCATATCCCATAGGAACACCAAAACGTTGTGTGGTTCCAACAACCACATCAGCGCCAAATTTCCCTGGAGCCTCTAATTTTACTAAACTTAAAATATCCGCAGCAACGGCCACTTTAATATCCTTGTCATTTGCTTTCGCAATGAATGTTTTTATATCTGTAATTTGTCCGTCCTTACCTGGATATTGTAATAATGCACCATAGAATTCCGAAGAAAAATCAAATGTATCTTCACTTCCAACAACTAATTCAATACCAATAGGGTTAGAACGAGTTTCTAAAAGTGATAAGGTTTGTGGCAAAATATGTTCTGAAACAAAAAATTTATTCACATTTGCTTTTTTCTGATCGCGTGATCTAACAGCAAATAACAAGCCCATAGCTTCTGCTGCAGCCGTACTTTCGTCTAATAGCGAAGCGTTTGCTAATTCCATACCCGTTAAATCTGTAATCATGGTTTGGAAGTTTAAAAGCGCTTCCAACCTTCCTTGAGCAATTTCTGCTTGGTAAGGAGTGTATGCTGTATACCACCCTGGATTTTCCAGAATATTACGTTGAATAACCGCTGGCAAAATGGTTGGGTGGTAACCCAAGCCAATATAGGTTTTGTATGTTTTATTACGTTTAGATAATTCATGAATATGTGTCAAGTATTCTTGCTCACTCATGGCTTCATCAAGATTTAAGTCCTTTTTTAATCGGATATCATCTGGAACAGTCTCGTAAATTAGTTGATCTAAGGAGTCCACACCAATGGTTTGTAACATGCGATTTTGGTCTTCTTCTCTTGGACCAATGTGACGTTGTGCGAAAGCAGTTGTATTCATTAAAAGTTGTGTTGAATTTAGGCTGCAAATTTACGGAATTATTCACGTTTAAATGTTAATGAAAATGAAAGTTTTTAACCAATTGATTTTGTTATTAACACTTTGTGTATTTTTGTTTTATGCGTTTTGAAAAACACTTTTTCGATTTTTATATAAACAGCAGTATTCACGTGGCTTTATCTGCGTTTGCTTTAAGTTGGTTAACGCTAATAGAGTACCAAATTCCTTTTGATACCCACGTACTTTTATTTATATTTTTTGCAAGCATTGCCGGATATAATTTTGTGAAGTTTTTTGGCTTGGCAAAATTTCATCATCGAAGCTTATCCAGTTGGTTGAAAATAATTCAGATTTTCTCCTTTATATGTGTGCTAAACATGGCCTATTTTGCAGTGCAATTGCAAACTAAAACTCTATTTTATTTAGGCTTTTTTGCGCTGATTACATTTTTGTATGCCATTCCGTTTCTTCCGAAAAAGTTCTATCTAAATAAACAGCAAAATTTACGAAATGTTAGTGGGCTTAAAGTTTATGTTATAGCTGTAGTTTGGTCAGGCGTTACTGTGATTATTCCTTTAATTAATAATGATAGACTGCTAGATTCAACGGTGATTTGGGCTTTTGCGCAACGATTTTTATTTGTTTTAGCTATGATGCTTCCTTTTGAAATTCGTGATATGCAGTTTGACAGTATTAAATTGGCAACTATACCTCAAAAAATTGGCATTAAAAACACCAAGATTATGGGTGTTATTTTAGCGTGTTTATTTTTTGGAATGGAGTTTTTTATGCCAGAAAAAGCACTGGGTAAATTAATTATTCAGTTCGGAATTACTGGTTTAGTAATTTTAAGTATACTCTTTTCTAGAAAGAATCAAGGAAAATATTACAGTGGGTTTTGGGTAGAAAGTATCCCTATATTGTGGTTAGTACTAACGCTTTTGTTTGGATAATTCTTCATTAAACTGCGCTTTTATTTGTTCGCGTTCAATGGTTTTTAAACAATGGACTTTTGAGCTTTTTACAGATTCAGAAAGTTTTGTATTTCGTTTAACGTAGGACCGTGTTATTTTGCACATAAAGTAACGTAACGTCAATTTGAATTTCTCCCAACCTGTCGCTTCATTGTATTGCGCCTTGTCACAAATATGTTGTGCCTCATCGCAGGTAATAAATAAAAAACTTTTTTTCATGCTGCTAATTATACCAAGTGTTTTCCATGCATTCTGCCATAGCTGTTCGTGCTCTATGTACAATAACCCATAGGTTAGACGGTGTAATATTTAGTTCATTACAAATGGTTTCTGTTTCGAGTCCTTCAATTGTTTTCATTTTAAAAACAGTAGCTTGTTTTTCAGGTAGCTTTTCTAGACAACTATAAATGGCATCGCCCAATTCATCATTTTCTAGCGTGTCTTCGGCTGTTTTATCAAACGGATCTGCAACGCGTTCCTCTAACCAATCACCTTCTTCTTCATTACTATTATAAGACATGCGAACTTCTGCTTGTCCTTTTTTAGAATTTATTTTCCGATAGTGATCAATAATTTTCCGTTTCAAAATAGAGATAAGCCACGTACGCTCGCTAGCTTCACCTTTAAAATTTTTCATGGATTTTAAGCCTGCAAAAAATGTGTCTTGTACCAAATCCTTGGAAATTTCACGATCACTAACACGTGATATGGTAAAATTAAACAAGTAATCCGAATAACGATCAATCCATTGATCTGGATTTATTAGGTGTTTAGGCATAAAAGTCTTTCAGCAATTTTTATCAAAAATAGGGTAAAATTTCTATTTCTCAATTAATCCAGCGCGTTTTAGTAAAGCATCAGGTTGTGGTTCTTTGCCACGAAAGCGTTTGTATAAAACCATAGGGTCATCTGTTCCGCCTTGAGATAAGACGTTATCTTTAAATTTTTTAGCGACGTCTACATTAAAAATACCTTGCTCTTGGAAATATTCAAATGCATCGGCATCTAAAACTTCAGCCCATTTATAACTGTAATATCCTGAGCTGTAACCACCTTGAAAAATATGAGAGAATGACGTGCTCATACAATTTTCTGCGACATCTGGATAAAGTTTGGTGTTTTTAAATGCTTGCAGTTCTTGCGCTTTTACGTTAGTTATAGTCGTTGGATCTTGACCATGCCAGCTCATATCTAACAAACCAAAACTAATTTGACGCATGGTTTGCATGCCTTCATGGAACGTGGAAGATGCTTTAATTTTCTGAATTAAATCCATTGGAATTACTTCGCCAGTTTCATAATGTGTCGCAAAAATTTCAAGTGCCTCTTGCTCATAACACCAGTTTTCTAGTACTTGACTTGGTAGTTCTACAAAATCCCAAAATACACTTGTGCCAGATAAACTTGGATAGGTTGTATTGGCAAGCATGCCGTGAAGTGCGTGCCCAAACTCGTGAAATAACGTCGTAACTTCGTTGAACGTTAATAACGATGGTTTTGTTTTTGTTGGTTTGGTGAAATTGCAAACATTTGAAATATGTGGACGGCTATTTTCACCGTTTTTTATGTATTGCGGTTTATAAACCGTCATCCAAGCACCATTTCTTTTTCCTGGTCTTGGAAAAAAGTCAGCATAAAAAATGGATACTAAATTGCCTTTTGTATCGGTTACTTTATAAGTAAGAACATCTTCATGATATTTGTCAATGTTATTAATTTCTTCAAACTGCAAGCCAAACAATTTTTTAGCAATGGTAAAAGCACCATTAATGACATTCTCTAACTTGAAATACGGTTTTAATTTTTCATCATCTAAATCAAATAACTTCTGTTTCAGTTTTTCACCATAATAGGCACCATCCCATTTTTGAAGTTGATCAATACCATCTAAATCTTTAGCAAATTTCTCTAGATTTTTAAATTCATTTTCAGCTGCTGGTTTCGCCTTTTCCAGAAGTTCATTTAAAAATGTTTCAACTGTTTGTGGATTTTTAGCCATACGTTCTTCCAACACAAAGTGTGCATGCGTTTTGTAACCTAATAAGTTAGCGCGCTTAAAACGAAGCTTAGCTATCTGCAATACGTTTTCTTGGTTATCATATTTGTTATTTTGAAATGCTTTAGCTCCAGAAGCAATAGCCAGTTTTTTACGGAGTTCCCGATTGTCAGCATAGGTCATAAACGGAATGTAACTTGGGTAATCTAAAGTAATTAACCAACCGTCTTTATTTTTGCTTTCGGCTAAATTACTTGCAGCTTCTTTAGCGCCTTCTGGCAAACCGGCTAAATCTTCTTCGTTAGTAATATGTAACTCAAAATTATTGGTTTCGGCTAAAACGTTCTCGCCAAAGGTTAATTTTAGTTTGCTTAGATTTTTGTCAATATCACGAAGTTCTTGCTTTTTATCTTCTGGAAGATTCGCCCCATTTCTGGAAAATCCTTTATATTTTTTATCGAGTAAGGTTTCTTGCTCTTTGCTTAATTGAAGTGTGTCTTTGGAATTATAAACAGTTTTAACCCGTTCAAATAAAGCTTGATTTAAGGTAATATCGTTACTGAATTCTGATAATAATGGCGAAACGTCTTGGGCTATTTTTTGAATAGTGTCATTTGTTTCAGCCGAATTCATATTAAAAAATATACTCGATAGGCGATCCAATTCTTCACCTGAAAAATCTAAAGCTTCTATCGTGTTTTCAAACGAAGGCGCTTCAGAATTTTTAGTAATTGCATCAATTTCAGTTCTGGCTTTATCAATGGCTATTTTAAAAGCCGGTAAATAATCTGCATCCGAAATTTTTGAAAATGGAGCTGAATTATAAGGTGTGTCGAATGGTTTATTAAGTATACTCATGACTATTTTTTCAATTTATTTTTCTTTAAAATCTTTTAGGCTTAAAATGTTGTTATTAAGATGTTTGCTTCTGTGTTTTCAACAGGAAACATGATTCCGCCTTATTAGATGATAAAGGTTAGTAATTTATTTAATTTCATTTGTTAAAAAACATTTAAATCATTGTGATACTTTTCCTACCAAGTCAGTAATAACGGGATTATTAACTAAAATTTAAGACAATAAGGTGGTTGTAATTTACTTTTATGCAGTACTTTTGTACCAGATTTTTTCATGAGAGTTTCATGCTCACTTAAAAATTATTGATTAATAGCGTTAAACCTCGGCTTCTGGCCGAGGTTTATTTGTTTTAAGACTTTTTTAAATCTTTAGCAGATTCAATAACTTTTGCTTTTAATCCTTCTTTGTAGGTCACTATTTTATTTAAAATATCAGGATCTGAACTTCCTAAAATCTGAGCTGCTAAAATACCTGCATTTTTGGCGCCATTTAATGCAACTGTTGCTACCGGAACACCACCTGGCATTTGCAAAATAGATAATACGGAATCCCAACCATCAATAGAATTACTGCTTTTTACAGGAACGCCAATAATTGGTAAAGGCGACAATGAGGCCACCATGCCTGGTAAATGCGCAGCACCTCCAGCGCCTGCAATAATAACTTTTATACCACGTGTATGTGCATGTTTACTGTAATCGAAAAGCTTTTCAGGTGTTCGGTGCGCTGAAACAATATCAACTTCAATAGATATTCCAAATTCCGTTAAAATATCAATAGCGTCTTGCATAACTGGCAAATCACTCTTGCTTCCCATTATAATTCCTACTTTGCTCATACTTTATATATTAATATCTGTTTTTTATTTACTAATAACCTGAATCGTTTTCTTGACGTCTTCTGCAATTTTTCGTGCTTCGGAAATAGAGTCACTCACAATGGTTACATGTCCCATTTTTCTGAAAGGACGTGTTTGTTTTTTACCGTATATATGTGGTGTAACGCCATCCATTGCCATAATGGTCTCCATATTTTTATAAACAACATTTCCCGTATGATCTTCAGCTCCAACTAAATTTACCATAACACCAGCAACTTTGTTTTCTGTTTTACCTAAAGGTAAGTTTAAAATGGCACGAAGGTGTTGCTCAAATTGCGATGTATAACTAGCTTCAATAGTCTGATGTCCCGAATTATGTGGTCTTGGAGCCACTTCATTAACGAGAATTTTGTCATCTTGAGTTTGGAACATTTCAACTGCCAGAAGGCCGACATGGTTAAAGGCTTTTGAAACTTTTAAGGCAATATCGGTTGCTTTTTTTGCCACTTCCTCATCAATTCGGGCAGGACAAATTACATACTCTACTTGATTGGCTTCTGGGTGAAATTCCATTTCTACAACGGGATACGTTGCCACATCACCATTAGGATTTCTGGCTACAATAACCGCTAATTCATTTTTAAATGGAATCATGGTTTCTGCAATACATTCCACGTTGGGAAGCCCAATTAAATCCTCTACCTTTCGCACAACTTTTACGCCGTTTCCGTCGTATCCAAATTGGGCACATTTCCAAACAAAAGGCAGTTTTAAAACTTCGTTTTCAAGTGCATCTTCAATTTGACTGGTGTATGCAAAGCGTGAAAATTCGGCTGTTGGAATACTATGATCTAGATAAAATAATTTTTGCGTGGCTTTATTTTGAATAATACGTAAGGTCTTGGATGATGGATATACTTTCACACCTTTTTTTTCTAAATCTTCAAGCGCATCGGTGTTTACGTTTTCAATTTCAAAGGTAACGACGTCTAAATCTTTTCCGAAGTTATAAACGGCATCATAATCCATTAAATTGCCTAAATGAAATTCGTTACAGGCAATTTTGCAAGGTGCTTCTGGGCTTGCGTCCATGACACTGGTGTAAATGTCAAATTTTCGGGTATCATTTAGAAGCATTTTACCTAATTGGCCACCACCTAAAATGCCTAATTTAAAGTTGGAAGAAAAGTAATTCATGGTCTTTTTACATTTAAGCCTATTGGCGACTGGTAAATAATTACCCAACAAAAATACAAATCCTTGGTTTCCCAAAAAACTTATTTCCCAACTATATATATCAGAATTCGCAAAACGTTAATCAAATGATTATCTTTGCATTTCTAAAATTAAGAACAAGTGATAAAGCTCCACGATTTATATTTTAAGCCGTTTATTTCTGAAAAAGAGATTGCAGCCACTGTAGAACGCATGGTTCATGAAATTGCTGATGAATTAGGTGATGAAATCCCTGTGTTTATTGGTATCTTGAATGGCTCGTTCATGTTTGTAAGTGATTTTGTAAAAAAATATCCAAAGCCTTGCGAGGTTACTTTTATAAAATTAGCATCTTATGAAGGCGTAAAGTCTACAGAAGATATTCAGCGCCTTATAGGTTTAACACAAGATTTAACGGGACGCACTGTTGTTATTTTAGAGGATATTATCGATTCTGGAAATACGCTAACCGAAGTTCATAGAATTTTCGAAAATGAAAACGTGAAGAAACTCATTATAGCTACCTTATTTTATAAACCAGAAGCGTATAAAAAAGATTATAAATTACACTATGTAGGTATGGAAATTCCTAATAAATTTATAGTTGGCTACGGTTTAGACTATGATGGATTAGGACGTGATTTACCTGAAATATATCAACTAAAAACAACACAACATATGACCAATATTGTACTATTTGGACCTCCTGGAGCAGGAAAAGGAACACAAGCAGAATACTTAAAAGAAAAATATAATTTAGTGCATATTTCCACTGGTGATGTGTTCCGATTTAACATTAAAAACGAAACAGCTTTGGGTATGTTAGCTAAATCGTTTATGGATAAAGGTGAGTTGGTACCAGATGAAGTAACTATAGATATGTTGAATGCCGAAGTTGAAAAAAATGCCGATGCTAAAGGTTTTATTTTTGATGGGTTTCCACGAACCAATGCACAGGCAGATGCTTTAGATAAATTTATGGATGAAAAGGATTCACAAATTGATGCCATGATTGCGTTGGAAGTAGATGATGAAGTTTTAGTAAAACGTTTATTAGAACGTGGAAAAACAAGTGGTAGACCAGATGATGCTGATGAAACTATTATTAGAAATCGAATTAAAGAATATTACAAAAAAACAGCCATATTAAAAAATTATTATTCAGCTCAAAACAAGTATTTTGGAGTAGATGGTGTGGGAAGTATTCAAGATATAACAGTTCGGTTAAGTCAGGTAATTGACAAACTATAATTGGTTTTTTGGAACTTTATTAGCGTTTTAAAAAATGATTAATTTTAAGTTCGAAAACTGAAATAAAACAAGTGTCCCGTTTTGGGAAAAAGATTTAACGAATAATTTGATAATGATTGGTGCAAATTGATGCCTAGGATCATCAAATTTAAGTTTACAAATTAATAGATAATTATGACTGAAGGAAATTTCGTGGATTACGTAAAATTATATGTGTCTTCCGGAAATGGTGGAAAAGGTTCTGCGCATTTACATAGAGAAAAGTATATTGAAAAAGGCGGTCCCGATGGTGGAGATGGTGGTCGTGGTGGTCATGTAATTATTCGTGGAAATCAGAATCTTTGGACATTATATATCTATAAATTCAAAAGACATTTTAAGGCCGAGCATGGTATGCATGGTAGCAAGAGTAGAAGCACAGGAGCCGATGGTTCTGATGTTTATATGGATGTGCCATTAGGAACTGTTGTTCGCGATAAAGAAACAAACGAAGTTCTTTTTGAAATTACCGATCATGGTGAAGAACGTATAATTGCTAAAGGTGGTATGGGTGGCCGTGGAAACTGGCATTTTAAAACTTCTACAAACCAAACACCACGTTATGCACAACCGGGAATTCCTGGTGAAGAAATTGAAATTGTTTTAGAACTAAAAGTTCTTGCAGATGTTGGGTTAGTTGGTTTTCCTAATGCTGGAAAATCCACATTATTATCGGTTGTTACGGCTGCAAAACCTAAAATTGCGGATTATGAGTTTACAACTCTAAAACCCAATTTAGGAATCGTGGAGTATCGCGACCACCAATCATTTGTTATTGCAGACATTCCTGGAATTATTGAAGGCGCGGCAGAAGGTCGTGGCCTTGGTCATTATTTTCTTCGTCATATTGAACGTAATTCCGTGTTGCTATTTTTAATTCCTGCTGATGCGGATGATATTAGAAAACAATATGATATTCTATTAGATGAATTGAGACGATATAATCCTGAAATTTTAGATAAAGAACGCATTGTTGCCATTTCAAAAAGTGACATGTTGGATGATGAGCTTAAAGCAGAATTAAAAGAAATTTTGGATGGTGAACTTCCAGTAGATTATTTATTTATTTCTTCTGTGGCGCAACAAGGACTTCAGGAACTGAAAGATAAATTGTGGAAATCGTTGAATGATTAAATTTGAATGAAACAACGTTTAAAAAACATAATTGAAATTCATGATAATCGGGCAAGCAAGATTTTTGCAATTGCTATTCAAGTATTAATTTTAATTTCAGTTGTCACTTTTACGTTAGAAACGGATCCGGATTTAGAACCAAATACGCGAACAATTCTTCGTGTCATTGAAGCGTTTAGCGTTATAATTTTTACCTTTGAATATATTTTGAGAATTTATGTTGCCGATCACAAGCGTAAATTCATTTTTAGCTTTTTTGGCATCATAGATTTGCTGGCCATTTTACCATTCTACTTATCGTTTGGAATTGATTTACGTTCACTTCGTGCGTTACGTTTTTTAAGACTTTTTAGAATTTTGAAATTAGTTCGCTATAATAGAGCCATGAATCATTTTACTACGGCTATTAAATCTGCAAAAGAAGAAATTCTCCTATTTCTATTTATTACATTAATTTTAATTTATTTCGCAGCTGTTGGTATCTACTATTTTGAAAATGCAGCTCAACCTGAACACTTCTCTTCCATATTTGATAGTTTATGGTGGGCAATAGTAACCCTAACTACAGTAGGATATGGCGATGTATACCCAATAACAGTAGGCGGAAAGGTGTTTACGTTCTTTATTTTGCTTATCGGTTTAGGGATTGTTGCGATTCCAACAGGTATCATCTCATCAGCTTTAACAAAATCTGTTGATAAAAACGCAGAATAATTTTCGTATATTTAAAATAAAAAATGAAAAGATTTCAAGCCCTAATTCTTGCCTTTTTGCTAACGTCTTGTGGTGTTACTGTAAGTTACGATTACGACAAAGGAACAGACTTTACCCAATACAAAACCTACCATTATTTTGATAATATGCAAACGGGTTTCAGTCAGTTAGATTCCAAACGTTTTTTTACGGAGTTAGATGCGGAACTTCAAAGCAAAGGATTTATATTATCAGAAACTCCGGATTTTATTATTGATGTAAAGAGTGTAACATATCAAAATCAGCAATCCAGTTCCGTTGGAATGGGAGTTGGTAGTGGTGGTGGCGGTGTATCTGTCGGTATTCCAATTGGTCAAGGTTCTGTTTCCAGACAAATTATTTTAGACTTTGTTGATGGTGAAACACAACAGCTATTTTGGCAAGGTGTTAGTCAGGAACCGGCTGCTCCGGAAAATTCACCAGAAGCACGAACCGCTCAATTTAAAACAGTGGTATTAAAACTATTAGAAAAGTATCCTCCTAAAAAATAAGCTTACTTTTTAATAATTTTTTTACGCGCTAACAATACAGAATCACTGTAAATGTTAGCAATATAAAGTCCTGCCGCTTGTTGATTTAAATTTATAGTATTTGTTATGCCAGATTCTAAACGGGTTGATAAAACCTGTTTACCATCCATACTCGTTAATTCTAAACGTACATTTGAGGAATTAAAACTGTCAAACTTCACATAAAAAGCATTGTTTGTTGGATTGGGATATAGGGAGATGGAAAATTGATTTTCTTCTGCTGTAATATCAGTAATACCTAATGTGGTATTGTCAATACTCCACGTAACAGTAGTAACATGAATGGTTTCATGACTGTCAATACGTTGCAAACTGGTGTTGTCTGTAATTGCAACAGACAGACTATTTAAACCATTATTAACATCGGCTTCCAATATGGAAATCATATCAACATCCGTTGAATGCGTGGTGCCATTTAAGGTCCAAATTGTTTCCAACGTATTCGTACTTGGGTTAATAAGTGATACATTAAAAGAAACCGGAAACGTTGAGGTTTCAATGGATAAATTAGTAGGAGAAAAGCTATCAACAGGTGACACTAAATCATGAATTTTTTCAATAATCCCTTCTTTACAAACCGCACAAAACGGATAGCCTAAATAACGCATTTTACAGGTTTGATGAGGTCTATACCAGGAAGCACAAGATCCAGTTGTACAATATTGATAAATATCAACCCCATTGGATCCAATCCAATTGGTCCATTTTACAAGACTTGGGTCCGTTTCTTGGGTCATATTAATACCTTCTTCAGCGTAATAATCGCCAGGATAATACTCATCTTTTAAATCTACTAATGAATGTCCAATTTCATGAATTGCAATTTCATTGGCGCTCGTTCCTGTGGAAGTTACTGGGAATTCGCCACCACTACCACCATAATACGGCGAGTTTACTAAAATAAGGGCCTGATCATATTCGGGGAAATTATCAGCCAAAACAGAGATGATTAAACTATAATTTGGTGCGTATAGCAAACGATGTGAACCAAAACCATCGTAGGTGCTTCCAAAATAATTGTCTACCGTGGAAACTGGCACGTTATAACTGCCTTCATCGGTAGCCGTTCCAGGATGATTTGCACCACTTTCGTTGGAAATAACCTTGATAATATGCACATTAAAATAATCGGAATATTCTGAAAAAGGAGATTGACCAAAAATAGCACTCACAAAATTTGCAGCGTCAGTTTCAAAATCTGTCAATTCACTTGCCGTGTAACCATCACCAAGAATAACCATATTGATGCGTTTGTCATTATCGCCAGCATTTTTAATGGTTTCTACATCAAAAGTCTGTGCGAAAGCGCTCGTTACAAAAAGAAGTAATAATAGTGGAAGTAGTTGTTTTGTCATAATAATTATAGCTTGGTTATTATGTAATTGGTGGTGTCCGAATTGGTTATAACATACATCCGAGCATATTTAGCGGTTTCATGGTAAGGCATTCTGAAAGCAAAATCGGTACTTTCCAATGCAATAAGGCGTTTTTCTAAATCACCAGAGTCATTTACAAATTCAACCACTTTTTCAAGCGGATTTTCTATATAAAGTGTTTCAATCACCTTTAATTCTTTATCCAATAAATTGCAGGTTAAATTCCCCGTTTTCATGAGTTCCTTTTTTTTATGAAATCCTTTAATGCGTCCTTTCGCTAATACCGCTTTTAAATGACTTATTGTTGGTGTTGCATCTGTTGATTTTTTAATATGATAGGTTAAAAAAATCATGCTGTCCGCTACTTTTTTAATGTCTTGCTTTGCGGAACTATTCTGTGCGAACACAGTTGTTCCAAAAGTAAAAACGGATAGCAATATGAGAAGCGTATGTTTCATAAATAAATACGGATTGTATTAATTTGTAAAGTTAGGGAATTAGTAATTAAGTTATTAGCTTATTTGTGATTTTCATTTAAAATTAATTGACAGAAATCCGAACACCTTCGCTATGACTTGAGAATTCAGGCGCATACATACTTTGTATTGTGGTAATACCATTACTCATATTTCCTGCATTGTTCACGCGTAAATCGTATTCAAACACATAAATTCCTTTAGGTAGATAGTCGAAAAAGAAATTTGTACTCGCATCTTTCGTGCTTTCATAATAACCCAAACCGTCTTGCCATTTGTAGGACGATAAGACATTGATAGGCTCTAATCCAGCGGCACGCATATCTTTCATGTGAATGAATTCCATATCACGATCGCTCCGTAATTCAATACGCACACGTACTAAATCGCCAACTTGTAAAGCGGTTTCTGATGTGATTTCTGAAATAACTTCACCAGAATCTGTATTGGTTTTTTTGAAGAGTTTTTTCTTCAATTGTAACGGTGTTTTGGCTGTGGTGATTTTATCTAAATCTTCAAAATATTGCCAATATAAACTTCCCCAAGCAATACCTTTGCCAGTTTTTGTTAAGGTAACATCTGCCATTTCTGGTTTTATTTCTGAAGCATTCCAAGATGTTTTATAGTAACCAGTTCCAGCCTCCACTTTTACAGCTTCTAATTTTGTAGGGTCAATTTTTTTATTGCCAACTAAAACGGTAACGGCTTCGGTTACCGATAACCAATCGCTTCCTTGTAGCAATAAAGCGTAAACAGCTTCGGTAGTTGCTTTGGTGCTTTCCCACTTATTCGTTTGCTTGTTTTTTAATAACCACATTTTCAAATTATCAATATCCTGCATATTATTGGCTTCGCTATATATGGTTGAGCCAACTTCCTGAAATGCCTCAATCAGCAACGCTTGGGTTTCAATAGGCGCTTGATACCAGTGCCAAGATGCGGTATTGTTTTTCCAATACATGCCTAATTCGTCATTCGTGATACTGGTTTCTTTTAAAGATTTTAAGATTTTGCCAGCAGTTTTAGTCTTATTCATTCTATGTGAAATAAGCGTCATTAACCCTTTTGTATAGATAGAACGCGACAACCAATAGCTGTCTATTTGCCCTAAATAATATTCCGAAATATCTTGAACTTCTTTACTACGTTTTATCTCTGGAAAGAAGCTTCGCATATATAAATAATGTAATTGCGTATAACTTAAATGGTCTTTGCTTAAGTCGGTATCCTTATTGTATTTGGTGATGTTTTTATATTCTTTTATGAATTCATTATCTAAATAAGCAATAGCGTTTGAAATCATAGCTACTTCGCTAGCGCTTTGAATGACATTCAATTTATCCAAATGTCCAAAACCGGTTATAATATGTTGGGTTATAAAACGGTTTTCGCGTCCACCTTTAAACCAAGGCCATGCACCAGATGTCATTTGATTTTGTTCTAATTTACCCAATGCGTTTTGCAATTCGTTGGTCATTTTATTCAAATCGAATAACAAAGCAATCCGTTTTTTCTGTTCCGTTTCACTTTGAGCATCACGTAACCAAGGTGTTTCTTGAATTAATATGTTTTTTAGTTCGGGGTTTTTCTCCAAATTCGAAACTGATGCATCCGAATTTCGCCACTGATTAAACACCTCTTGAATCCGTGGATTGCTATTGGATATGTGACTTGCCAAGGCGTTTGCGTAATAGCGACTAAAAGTTTGCTCATTACAGTCATACGGATATTCCATTAAATAGGGAAGTGCCTGAACCGCATACCAAGCTGGATTGGAGGTCATTTCCAAAGTCAGTTTGTGATGTTTTAAACTAGATGAGGTATTCGTTTTTAGTTTATCCAACGTGAATGTTTTGGTTTCGTTGCTCTTAATCCACATCGGTAAGGTTTCGGTTACCAATAATCGGTTAGATAAAACAGGCATGGCATTTTGTTCGCCATCACTAAATGCGCCAGCTTTGGCAACTACTTTATATTGAACCGCATTAACTGTTTCAGGAATGGTTAATAACCAAGATATTTGGGTGTTGCCTTTGGCATCCACTTCAAAACTTTTTGTGTTGTTGGTGTTTCCTAAAATAGTATCAATAGCTTTTCCAGTTATAGCATCTGTTAGTTGTAATTGCGCTTGTCCTGATAAGGTGTTATCGGTTAGATTCGCAATTTTAGTACTGATGGTTATGGCATCACCATGACGTAAAAATCGTGGTGCGTTGGGAATGACCATCAATTCTTTTTGGGTAACCGTTTCTAAACTGGTGACTTGACTTTCTAACGTTTTGGTATGTGCCAACAACTGTAATTTCCATTTGGTTAAAGCTTCTGGTGTGGTGAAATTAAAACTTACATTGCCTGCTTCATCTGTTTGTAATTGTGGAAAGAAGAATGCGGTTTCTTGGAGGTTTTTGCGGATGGTGATGCCTGAAAAGTCTGATTTTTTAGATTCAGAACTTTCTAGATTATCGACACTTTCTTCTGGACTTCCTAACGCTTGATTAGCTTCAGGAGCCATTTCTGTTTCGTAAGCTATGTCACGTTTTTCTCTTTTTATTCCCATCGCAGACACAATAACTTCTTCATGTTCCAAATCTTCTTCATAAAAATAATTATCATCCCCAAAATAAAATCCAAACCAGTTCAATTGGTCATAACCTTGGTGTGGAAACCCCATATTTAAACGTGGCGCATTTTGTGTTCTGAAGTTTTGAATTCCAAAACTGTAATGCGCTTGTCTGGTTGCGTTGGAATAATAAGTGGGCTTTTCTAACGGATTGAATGTCCAATTATGAGGTTTAAATTGGTCTAAAGATGCGTCATACATACTCGCTAAAATTTCAGCAGACACTTTTTCGCCTTGAGGTCCTTTTATTTTAAATGCCCAAGTTTCATCGGTTCCTGGTTGCAATTTATCTCGGAATGTGGTGGTTTCAATTTTTAAATCGGTTTTAGGGTATGGCACTGAAATGATTTCTGTTCCCGATTGAAAACTATTGGCAAAAGCAAAACTGTAATGCATGGCAAATCCACCAAAATCTGCTTCTGTAACAGGGATTTCAATGGTTTTTTTATTGTTGTTTAGGTTTAGTACATAACTTTTTATTGTTTTTTTGTCTTTCTCAATATCAATCGTAACTGTGATATTTTCGGCTGCTGAGCCTATGGTTAGCAAAACAGTATCATTTGGTTGATAGGTGTTTTTATTAGTTGTAATTATAAATAATTGATTGTCGGCAACGGTTTTATCGGTATCACTATACAAATTTGTTTTGGCCTCTGCTGTAACTGCTTGACCAAATTTATCGGTACTTTCTAGAACAATCACATACATACCGGAATCCCATTTTTTGATGTTTCTTAATGTGATGGTTTTCGATTTTTCCGTGTTAAAATCGGTTTCAAAAACTATATCGCCTTTTTTCCAATTGTTGGGGTTATCTTCATTCGCATACGCATCGTGTGGAAATTTCGCTTTAAATTCCGTTTCTGAAAGCATTTTATATTCTGGTGCTTCCCAAGGTCTACTGCGTAAAGCCTGTTCTGGTGCTTGCAGTTTATATATTTTAAGCGTTCCAGTGGCTGGTGTAAATTCGCCATTTAAATTTCTCGTATCAATTTCAATACTATGATTTTTAGTGGTTTTGTCTAACCTATTTTCAACAGCAATAGAAGCCGTCATGGCATGATAACCGACATTTACTATAATGGAACTACTTCGTGTTTCGCCATTGATATCAGTGACATCGGCTGACACTTCATAATTAAATATTGGTAAGGTGCTTTTGTCAACACTGCTATCTGGAATGGCTTTAAAGGTAATTTCGAATTCGCCTTTATCGTTGGTGGTACCTTCGCCATGGGTAATTTCTTGAGCTTCCGAATTAAAACGCGGACGATACCAATAATACCAATCTGGATATTGGACTTTTCTGTGCACGCGATACACCACTTTAGCATTGGTAATATTACTACCAGCAAAAGCCAATGCAGTTCCTTTTACTGTTATGGAGTCGTTAATTTTAAAAGTTTCTGAAATGGGTTTAAAGGTGGTTTCAAACTTTGGACGTTTGTATTCTTCTACTGAAAAATAGGTGTTTTCATTTCCTAAATGATGCGATGTTCCTGATAATTGGATTCTAAAACCACCAGTTAATCCAGTATTCGGCAATATAAATTCGCCAGTAACAGAACCGAATTCGTTTGTTCTTAAAGTCAACCGATTAACCTCTTCGCCGTTTACATTATATAAAACGGCGTCGGTTTCTTCATCCACTAAAACGGTGGATTTACCATGTGTAGTTTTCATAGCAATCCCTTTAAAATAAACCGTTTGCCCAGGTCTGTAAATACTTCTATCCGTAAAAAGGAAACCTTTATAGCTAACCGGATCTTCATTCTGTTTGTATTCAGGATTCACGTAATAATCACCAAAATAAGCTTTTTCCGTTTTAGAGTTCGCTACAATTTTCACTTGGGTCCAACGGCTTTGTGTTTTTGATATTTCAACGTTGCCATTGGAGTCAGATGTGAACGTTTTATGTTTAAAATCACCATTGTAATTTTCTTTGTAACTTATTTTAACAGTGAGATTCGGTATGGGCTGCCCATTATTCCGATTAATAAACTGGTAGATCTGTCTGTCGTTTTCCGCTTTATCCACCAAAGCAATATTGGTAATTTGAAGTGTTTGAATAGCAAATGTGTTCGCTTCGTTTTTCGCTGAAGCTACAATCAGAAAGCGACCATTTTCCAAGGCCGGAATTATTACTTCGGTTTGATGTTGTTGGTAATCGCCTTCATTTTTTATGGTGGCTTGCCAAGATTTTGAAACCGTCAATTTTTTTACAAAGGTTAACTGTTCGTCCTCTCTATAAATTTTGCCGAAGGCTTCAAATTCCTTTTCGGTGAGTTTATAGGCTTTAAAATCTAACGTATTTAAGTTTTTGTAGGTCACCAACATTCTGGCATCTTGCTGAATAGGTATATGCCTTTCGGTTTGTACTTGTAAGCTTTGGAGTTTTATTTGTTTTTGTAAAACAGCACATTTTTTGGCAGCCGTAGTGTTTGGAAAGTTCTTAATTACGGTTTCGCAAAGGTCATAGGCTTCTTTAATTTTCCATTGAAATTCGGGTGCTGTTTTTGGTTCATAACGTTCGCCTTGTTCGTAATATAATTGAGCGATTTCAAAGGCATATAAGCCCGATTCTTCAGACGTATAATCAGCACGGGATTCTTTCAACGTTTCTAAAAACACCATTTCTTTATTGCTGAAAGTGGCATAATTTTTTACAAATTTTAAACGCGCAATATCAATATCCACTAACGCTTTAGTAGTCTTGTTTTTTAGGTGAAATTGAGTCAGCTTCTGATAGATTTTTAATGCCTGAAGCTTCAAGGATTTACTGTCTTTAGAGGCGATTTCTGTTTGTAAAAATTCTATGGCTGGACATAAAAATTTAGGATCATTAATTTCAAATTTATAGGCAGGTTGGCTGATGCTGTTTTCATCTGTTTTATAAAAATTGAGCGCTGTGTTTGCTAATAAATCGTAAAGCGTGGGTCTGAATTGTTTGGAGTTTGATTGCGAATAAATAATAGCATCAAAATCGGAAATTGGTGTTTGTTGAAGCGTCAATTCATTTTCTAAAGACTGGTTGTATTGCGTTTGAATTTCCGCAAATAACGTTTCTAAATCCCAAGCTCTAAAATCGGTTTCGTCTACTTTTTCTGCTGTTTTTGTTCGGTTATAAAATTGCCATCTGTTTTGTTGAAAATACTGCCAATACATGGTGGCTAACATATTTTGTAAGATGTTTTTAGTAGGTGTTTCGCTTTGTGCTATTTCATGTTTAAAATCTGCAATAATTTGTAGTTGTGCCTCTTCTTCCAAGGTTAAGGCATACTTGCTTTTGTATAGCAAAGCTTTAATCGTTTGTGGTTGATTATTTTCCTGTTTCGCCTTATTTGAAATTTGCAAAACAATATCTAAAGCCGATTTGGGTAAGCCTTTATTTTCAAGTTTTTCAACCGTTTTCCATAGCGCATCGTAATCGCTGGTTTGTGCTGCGGTGAAATTGGCAAATAATACTATCATTGCGAGTATGGTAATCTGTTTCATGTGTTTGTTCTTATAACAATTCTTTAAAAATAAGCATTTCAAAATCGATTTCCATGTTTTCGTCTATGCTATTTCAGAATGTTTTATTCTTTCAATAATACATTCAAAAGTTGTTCCAAAAAAAGGAATTTGGGTATACGCATGATTTGAATTCGTGAGACGCTATTTTGAGTAAGGGAAATTTCTTCAACTTCCTTGCGGGTAGAAGTTAAAACGATCAATACTAAAATCATTTTGAATAGTTATCTTTGAATAATGGATGACTTTAATATGAAAAAGCTGCTTTTATGTTTCTTATTTCCCGTTTTTACTATGGCCCAGCAGACCTTGGATGATGTGGCGTTATTGCTGGAACAGAAATATTATAAGCAAGCCGAAACTCTAGTGAAACCGTTTGTAAATGCCAATCCAACCAACCAACGAGCTGTGGAATTGTTAGGCGATGCTTATGGATATCAAGCCAAATGGGATGCCGCTATTAGTCAATATGAAACCTTGGTTGTTATGGACCCTAATAAAGCCAATTTCCATTATAAATATGGTGGTGCTATGGGAATGAAAGCGCTGGAAGTCAATAAAGTAAGCGCTTTCATGTTAATCGACGATATAGAAGAGGCGTTTTTAAAGGCTGCCGAATTGGATAGCAAGCATATTAGTACACGTTGGGCTTTGGTGGAATTGTATATGCAACTACCAGTTATTGTTGGCGGAAGCGTTAAGAAATCCTTGAAGTACGCCAATGAGTTGGAAGCACTTTCTAAAGTGGATGGGTATTTGGCTAAAGGCTATATTTATGAGTATGATGACGAACCCGAACTAGCCGAAACCTATTATAAACGCGCCATTACCACTGGTGGTTCTATTACTTGTTTTGATAAATTATCTAGCTTTTATGAAAAGCAACAGCAACCGGAAAAAGCAATTGCGACTATTGAAGCCTCGCAAAAGAAGCACGAACGCAATGCCGTTCATTACCAAATAGGAGAAGTAGCCGCCGAGTATAATTTGCAGTTGGAAAAAGGTGAAAATTGCCTGAAAACCTATATCGAGAATTATTCCGTGGAAGATGGTGTGCCAAAAGCTTGGGCAAATTACCGATTAGCACAAATTTACAAACATCAGAATCATAAAAAAGAGGCGCTCAAACATATAAATTTAGCTTTGGCCGAATTGCCTGAAATTGATGTTTTTTCGGTTGAAAAAGCGGCTATTTTAAACCTTTAGAAACTTAATAATTTACAGGTGTTCACATTTCTACTTCCGTTTGCAATGTGTATATTTGAATTCTACAAAATTTAATTATGAACGTACATTTTATAGCCATTGGTGGTGCTGCTATGCACAATCTTGCCATTGCTTTACACAATAAAGGATATCAGGTAACTGGTAGTGATGATACTATTTTCAATCCGTCTAAATCCCGTTTGGAAACCAAAGGTTTATTGCCAGAATCATTTGGGTGGTTTCCAGAAAAAATAAGTTCCAGTTTGGATGCTATTGTTTTAGGGATGCACGCCAAATCTGATAATCCGGAATTGCTAAAGGCGCAAGAACTCGGTTTAAAAATATATAGTTATCCGGAATTTCTGTACGAACAATCTAAAAATAAAACCCGTGTGGTAATTGGCGGGAGTCATGGGAAAACCACTATAACCTCTATGATTTTACACGTTATGCACTACCATGATCGGGATGTGGATTATATGGTTGGTGCGCAATTGGAAGGTTTTGATGTCATGGTGAAACTCACCGAAGACAATGATTTTATAGTTTTGGAAGGCGATGAATATTTAAGCTCACCTATTGATAGGCGACCAAAATTTCATTTATACAAACCCAATATTGCGTTGTTGAGTGGTATTGCTTGGGACCATATTAATGTGTTTCCAACCTATGACAATTATGTAGAACAGTTTAAAATATTTGTAGATAGTATTGTTAATGGTGGCAGTATAACTTACAATGCCGAAGATGCTGAAGTCGCGCGCGTTGTAGAAGCGTCTGAAAACACCATTCGTAAATTACCGTATAACACACCAGAATATACGGTTGAACATGGTGAAACGCTTTTAGAAACCCCTGAAGGACCGTTGCCCATTGAAATTTTCGGTAAACACAATCTGAATAATTTAGCGGGCGCCAAGTGGATTTGCCAGCACATGGGTATTGACGAAGATGATTTCTACGAAGCCATTGCCACCTTTAAAGGCGCTAGCAAGCGATTAGAAAAAATTGCCGATAGTAAAACCAGCGTTGCCTATAAAGATTTTGCACATTCGCCCAGTAAAGTGTCTGCTACTACCCAAGCGGTAAAAGCCCAATACGAAGACAAAACACTAATTGCCTGTTTGGAATTGCATACCTATAGTAGTTTGAATGCCGAATTCTTAAAGGAATACAAAGGTGCTTTAGATGCTGCTGATGTGGCTGTTGTTTTCTATTCGCCAGATGCGGTTGAAATTAAGAAACTAGATGCTGTTTCTCATGAACAAATTGCCCATGCGTTTGAACGTAACGATTTAATTATTTATACCAATTCCGAAGAATTTAAAACCTTCTTGTTTTCTCAAGATTTTAATAACAAAGCCTTGTTGCTCATGAGTTCAGGGAATTATGGCGGATTGGATTTTGATGCGGTTAAGGGGTTGTTGAGGTAGTTTGTCATTCCTGGGAAGGCAGGAATCTCACTGTAGGTTTTTTAGGTTATTGCTTGGTAAATAAATCACAGATAGAAAATCCGCGAGGATTTTCGTAAGTAGGCGAGAACTAGCCATTAATTATACACGGTGTTTCCACCTGTGATTTTATAATATGTTATTTAAATCTTGTCTTCCAACAATAGCCATTATCTCTACAATGTCATTATTCACTTTAAAATAAATGCTGTCAGATCCGCAGACACAGCGTTTATATCCGTATTTTATAACGTCAACCGATTCAAACGAGAAAGGCCGTTGAGCAATAATGTCAAAATATTCAAAAAATGAGTTAAAATATTTGTCAGCTTCTGTTATGCCAAATTTCTTTACGCCGTAATGATGAATTCTAATTAAGTCATCTTTAGCTACGTTACTTAACTTGTATTTAGCCATTCAATGAAGACTTTGATTTTGCTAAAATTTGCTCTTTACTATCATTCGTAAAACCGCTATTTTCAGCTATTTCTAATTTAGAGCTTATCCAATCAATTTGGCGTTGTTGATTTCTTGCCTGTCTTATTAGGTCATTTACAAGTTCACTTTTACTGGAATACTCATTAGTCTCCACTTGGGTTTTTAACCATTCGTCATTTGGTTGTGTCAATGAAATGCTTTGTCGTGCCATTAGATTCGTTTTTGATGTAAATTTACACCAAAAAAATATATTTACAAAACATTTTAATCCAATTAGCTAAATTTCAGAAGGTTGGGTTTTTATAGTTGGTAACGATATAATATAAATCCGTTTCAATGATGTAGATTATATGTAAACGAAATTCGTCATATGTTTTCAAAACAGCAATAAGTAGTTCTACGTATATTTTACTAAAACCGTAATTAATTATGAGCTCTTAAAATTACGAATGTTTTGATGCCTTAAAAGGATTGTAGAAATAATGACAAAGTTAATATGTTAACTACGAGTTTCTTTTTTATATTTAACGGAAATGAAAAGGAAATATCATGCGATTTAAAAGACTTTTTTTTGATTCATCATTTGAGTCCATAAAGTTATCAGACAAACGCATTATACTTGGTATTTTAATTGGTTTGTCAACAGCATTCGCTTTATATGGTTTCATGTATCTTTTGAGAGATACGTTTCGTTTATTAACTTTTAGTTTTGGGTACTTACCAAATATTTTAAGCGAGTTTGAAAGAAATACCTTTAATTGGTTTTTCGCAGCATTGGCATTTGTTTTTGGTAATTCGATTACCATGAGTATTATTTTTAGTGGACATACGTATGGTTTTGGAAAAAGGAACTACAAAAAGAGAAGAATTATCAATAATCAAACGGCTTTAAATAGTGTGTTTGCGTATTGGTTTGCTAAAGTTAGTTACGTAATAGCTTTTGTGTCTATGGGTATGGCAGATTTAAATTTTCTCCCAGAAATCAGTATTCCTCTTATTCTCTTAGTTCTTGTTTTATATTTGGAGACATGGAAAACACAAAGCTTATATCTTGGTAAAGGCAAATTTAAATGGATGTTGCTTCATTTTTTATTGTTGTTTATACTTTCATTCGCATTGTCTAAAGTTCATTTTGTCAATTATAAAGAATTGGATGCCATTCAATTGAAATATAATCCTCAAATTGATTTTCCGAATTCTAATTTTTCTAATACATCAAATTATGATCGCTTTGTAAACGCAACTTTAGTAAGAGATAATCCGAATGTAATCCTATTTAATTCTTATGAAAACAAATTAGACCAAGCATATTTGGATTTTTTAGACTTTAAACTATCAAGAAGTTATAGATTTCAATACTTGTCTGCTAGATTACTGGCAGATGCCGATACAGAAATGAAACAAATAGTTGCGGTTAGAAAACAAGTCTTGAAAGGGAGCATTAACAATATTATTTATGCTACTTTGAATAAAGACCAGCATTCTAAAAGGTTTATATTCCCTGGTTTAAAAGTTAAAATATATGACCAACAGGTTTTTGAAGCTAAAACATTTAGCCCAATTAGATTAAATCTGGATTCTTTAGATTTAGAAAAAAACTATAAACCTAAAGACACCATTAAAATCCGAATAGCAAATGGTTTCATTTTGAACGGAAGGCAAATTCCAACTGATATGTTAATGAAAGAAATAGCGAAATACATAAATCAAAAAACCATATTTGAATATAGTTATCCTGGAAATGCAAAATATCAAAATTACATAACATTGCTTTCTTCGCATTTAAACGCCTTGAAAACTGTTAGAGATAAGAATAGAAGAGTAGAATTGGAATGGAATGATGAAAACTTTACCTTCAAAAATAAAAAGCAGTTTGCTAAAGACCAAGCACGTTTATATGATGAATTTCCATTTAGGGTTACAGAAAAGATAGACTATGATTAATAACTATTAAAACTACAAAACAATAAACTAAAATAAAGGCCGTTACACTATACAGAACCAACCAACCTATCCTTTATTCGAAGCAGAATTACGTTTTTTAACCACCTTAATTTTTTAAAATATGATACGTAATTTATTAATTATCCTTGTTTTAGTATGTGCTTTTTCCTGTTCCTCTGATGATGATTCTGGAACCCACCCAGTCAATGAGATTAGCGATCCTGGTTTTTATGGTTTGCAAGTTGGTAATTCATGGGTTTATAAAAGCTATCAATGGAATTCAAGCACAGAAACCTATGATAATACAGGCGTCGTAGATTCTATAAGTATTGTTGGTACAGAAGAAATAAACGGAAATACTTATTTTAAATTTAGAAGATTAACAACTGGTAATACTAGTAATGCACCACTTTTAAGCCTTAATGGTGAGTATTTTGAGCATGTAAGAGATTCCTTGGGAAATCTTATTTATGATGATGGCAGCATAAAATTTACGCATTCCGATTTAAGTGAACGAACAATTACGATTCAATCTTGGGGAACTATTTTTGAAACCTTAACTGCAAATGAAGCGCAAATGACAGTTGAAGCTGGTGCATTCACTTGCAACTATTCAGAGCGTTATGCCAAATCACCAGAAGGTGAACAATTTCCGGGTTTAGACCGTTATTATTATGCGGATGGAATCGGACTTATTTATGATACAACGTCCTTTGTTAGTACATCCTATCATACGGTTGAGCGCCGTTTGGATAGCTATAATGTGCAGTAAAAACGTAAATCTAAATTTAATCTACTGGTTACGGTTGCCTTAACGCATAAATAGCATTTTTTAAATTATCTGCATCTTGTTTACCAACGACTAGTTTAAAACCATGGCATTCTAATAAATTAATGGAAGCGGTATTGTTTTTCTGTGTGTAGGCTTCAATAGATTTCAAGTTTATAGAATTAAACCCAAAATTAATAATCGCTTTTAGCGCTTCATTCATAATGCCTTTGCCTTGGGAGTTTGGGTGTAAATCGTAACCCACTTCTGCTTTTTTTCTGTCTTCTGAAAAATTCCATAAACAAATGCTGCCTATCATTTGGTTATGGCCTTGTTCTGTAATCACCCAATATAAAGAGCTATTTGTTTCAATAGCTTGGCAAATTTTAGCTATAAACGCTAGGGCTTTCTCTTGGGTTTCCGCAGGTGCTCTTTTTACAAATTTATTGACATCTGGATCCGAACGTAAAAAGGAAATAGCTTCCCAATCGGAATGTGTTAGTTTTCGGAGTCGTAAGCGTTTCGTTTGTATTTCTGTGAATAGACTCATGGTAGATGTTACGTACTTACGCGGCCGTATTTTTTGATTAACGGGTATTATTTATCCAGTTTAATTTTCTTTTTATTCTCGTATCTAAAATCGTTCAACTCTTTTAGTTCAGCAGCAGTTTTCGCTTTCCATTCTTCAATTTTTTCATTATTTCTGCCACTTTCAGTTTCCTTTACTAATTCCAGACGGCTTTCTGAAAATTCACTCAAAATATCATTGTTAATTTGCTTTATAATATCAAAACCTTTAGCAATTTTTTTCTTATTCTCTAATGCGCGCTTTCTAAATTTTCTTGCGTGAATTTCTGCCAAGTCAAATTGCAATTGTTGAAATTCTATTTGCTTATCAATTTCGCCAACCTTTGTCGTATCAATCCACGAGGCGTTTCCAAGGAAAATATTTTCTATTTTTTGGTTCAAATTCCGTTGCATAAAATCAAAACCACCAATGGCATGAAGTATCATAAATTGACTATAAACAGCCTCGTTATTCTCATCGCTAATTTTTATTTTAAAATCGTCAACGGCTAACGGATGTTCTGCACTCCATCTTTTTTGTCCCTCTTGTAGGTTTTGTCCAAATGTTTTATTTATAATACTACACACTATAATTAATCCTAATAATGCCCTTTTCATGCGTCTTCTTGTCAACTTGTTAGCAATTATTGGATCTAGGTAGTCAACCAGATCCAACTTTTAAATATGTTCGCAAATCTAATCCATTTCTACATATTTATATTTCCATTTTTTCAATTTTTAGTAAATTGCAGCCATGAGCAATAACTTTGAAAATGAGTTTTTCGGTATCGGGATTCAAAATGGTAAAACACCAGAAAATTTGGGTGTACTTTGGCGTTCGGCTCAAAATTTAGGTGCTAGTTTTATATTTACTATTGGAAATCGCTATGCCAAACAAGCTTGCGATACGCATAATGCTGTAAAAGCCATGCCGTATTTTCATTATGAAACTTTTGATGATTTTTTAAAAAACCTACCTAAAGGCGCCCGAATTGTTGGTGTGGAATTAACCGATGAAGCCGAAAGTTTAGAAACCTTTCACCATCCCAGACGCTGTGTCTATTTATTGGGTGCGGAAGATCATGGTTTATCCAATCAAGCTATTGAAAAGAGCCATTTTTTAGTTAAATTCAAGTCGGAATTAAGCCTTAACGTATCCGTGGCTGGAAGTATTGTTATGTATGATAGGGGAATAAATAAACCAAGGTCGTAACTTTGCCACTATAAAACCGCACGCACATGAATCATAAAGCTGGATTTGTAAATATTATTGGAAACCCAAATGTTGGGAAGTCTACATTAATGAATGCCTTTATTGGCGAAAAACTATCCATTATAACCTCCAAGGCACAAACCACGCGTCATCGGATTTTGGGTATTGTTAATGGTGATGATTTTCAGATGGTCTTATCTGATACACCAGGAATAATCAAGCCTGCTTACGAAATGCAGGAATCCATGATGGATTTTGTAAAATCGGCTTTTGACGATGCGGACGTTTTGATTTATATGGTTGAAATAGGCGAAAAGGAACTGAAAGACGAGGCGTTTTTCAACCGCATAACCAATTCAACAATTCCGGTTTTATTACTCTTAAATAAAATTGATAAATCAGATCAAGATCAATTAGAAGCGCAAGTTCAATTGTGGGCCGCTAAAGTGCCAAATGCCGAGATTATGGCCGTTTCTGCTTTAGAAGGTTTTGGCGTTCGCGAAGTATTTGATAGAATTATTGAATTACTTCCAGAATCACCACCTTTTTATCCAAAAGATCAATTAACCGATAAACCAGAGCGGTTTTTTGTAAATGAGATTATTCGCGAGAAAATATTAATGCATTACAAAAAAGAAATTCCTTATGCGGTAGAAATTGATACCGAAGAGTTTTTTGAAGAAGATGACATTATCCGTATGCGTTCCGTTATTATGGTAGAGCGTGAAACCCAAAAAGGCATTATTATTGGCCATAAAGGTTCGGCTTTAAAGCGCGTAGGTGTGGAAGCAAGAAAAGATTTGGAAAAGTTTTTCGGTAAACAAGTTCACTTGGAATTGTATGTTAAAGTGAATAAAAATTGGCGAAGTAATCAACGTCAATTAAAGCGTTTTGGCTATAATCAATAGTTGAATTATGCATTTTGAGTCTGTGGTGAGCATGGGTCAGTTTGCTTGAATTTGGTTTTTATTTGACACTAATTAAGCTTATGCGTTAATAATTTTTTCCATAAATTCATGGAGTTCATGCATTTGGTCTTTACTAGAATCACGACCAATACGTCCCGCAAAATACATGCCTATCCAGATAATAACCATGAGAACCATGACACCAATTTGAATGGCAAATTCGTTATCCAGCGTCCAATTGGAATAGGCCCAAACGCCAAACCCAATAAATAAACCACCCACAATAAAGTGAAAAAACATAAACATGGTCCATACCGTTGGATTGGGTCCAAATAAGCCATGGAGCATAGCCGTTTCGTGGTTTACCTCATTGACTTCTAAATGCAGTTGCGGCGACCAAAAATGCTGTTTGCTTTTTGGGAGTTTTAAAAAAATATGATCGTCAATAATGGAAATTATATATTCAGATTGTTGCTTTTTAGCATCAGCAAATAGCTGGATAACGTCGGTATTGCTTTGGGGAAGCTCCTTTTTAAAGCGTGGACGTAATACAATTTCATCTGTATGTAAACTCATTATTGTCTGACTATTAAGTTTTTAATTACCTGAATACGATTTCTTTTTTTAAAATACATATTTTAAACATGCACTAAATATAACGAAATCATTAGCTTATCATTATATTTGCACCAAATTTTGTAATAACATGAGTAATATAGTTGCCATAGTTGGTCGTCCAAATGTTGGAAAGTCCACCTTCTTTAACCGTTTAATTCAACGTAGAGAAGCTATTGTGGATGCCACAAGTGGTGTAACCAGAGACCGCCATTATGGAAAAAGTGACTGGAATGGCCGTGAGTTTTCAGTCATAGATACTGGCGGTTACGTAAAAGGAAGTGATGATGTTTTTGAAGCTGAAATTGATAAGCAAGTTGAAATTGCTATTTATGAAGCCGATGCTATAATTTTTATGGTAGATGTAGAGTCTGGCGTAACAGGTATGGATGAAGATGTTGCTAAATTGCTTCGTAAGGTGTCCAAACCTGTTTTTTTAGTTGTCAATAAAGTGGATAATGCCAAGCGCGCAGAAAATGCTGTGGAATTCTATTCATTAGGTTTAGGCGATTACTTTACCATTGCTAGTATAAATGGTAGTGGAACTGGCGATTTGCTAGATGCCCTAGTGGACGCCTTGCCAGAAAAAGAAATTGAAGAAGAAACGGAATTGCCTCGTTTTGCAGTGGTTGGTCGTCCAAATGCTGGAAAATCATCATTTATAAATGCCTTAATTGGAGAAGATAGATACATTGTAACGGATGTTGCTGGAACCACTAGAGATTCTATTGACACGAAATACAACCGTTTTGGTTTCGAATTTAATCTGGTGGATACCGCAGGAATTCGTAAAAAATCCAAGGTTAAAGAGGATTTAGAATTTTATTCAGTTATGCGTAGTGTGCGTGCTATTGAACATTCGGACGTTTGTTTGGTGGTATTAGATGCCACGCGTGGATTTGATGGGCAAGTTCAAAACATATTCTGGTTAGCCGAACGAAACCGTAAAGGGATTGTTATTTTGGTTAACAAATGGGATTTGGTTGAAAAAGATACCAAAACAACCAAAGAATTTGAGAAACATATTAGAGAGCAAATGGAACCCTTTACGGATGTGCCCATTGTTTTTATCTCCGTATTAAATAAACAACGTATTTATAAGGCTATCGAAACGGCTGTTGAGGTTTATAATAATCGAAACAAAAAGATCAAGACGAGTAAGCTAAACGAAATTATGTTGCCTATTATTGAAAACTATCCACCACCAGCTTACAAAGGTAAGTTTGTGAAGATAAAATACATTATGCAGTTGCCAACACCACAACCGCAGTTTGCTTTTTTCTGTAATTTACCACAATACGTAAGAGATGGTTATAAGCGATTTTTAGAAAATAAACTACGTGAGCACTTTGATTTTCATGGTGTTCCTGTGAGCGTTTATATGCGTAAAAAGTAGATTAAACCCTTATTTAATAAACAAACCCACTCAATTGCAAGTGGGTTTTTGTTTGCCTTTAAGCTTTCATTTGTAAGATTTTATAACAGAAGTTTATGCTTTTTTTAAGACCCTTCATACTTTAAACAATTTATATTCGTTTCCTTAAAAACCCAACCAAAATCATCAATCAATCATGAAGAATTTATTCTTTGTAGTCTTCTTTTTTGCTATATCAGTAGCGTTTTCGCAATCTAGACCTATTCAAATTTCAGGTAAAATTATTTCTGTAGATGAACAATTACCGTTGGAATCTGCAACCGTTCACTTGGAGCGTTTGTCGGATAGTACCGTTATTACCTATACTATTTCAGATAAAGACGGTAAATTTAGTTTAGAAGATCGTATTTCAGATAAATCAGTAAAACTGCACGTCTCCTATGTAGGGTATAGAACCTATTCTAAAACCATTTCGTTAAGCAATCCAGTGGTTAATTTAGAAACCATAAATTTAGATGTGAGTAATGAATTGGATGAAGTTTTAATCAAATCATCAGCGCCAATTACTATTAAAAAAGATACTTTAGAATTTAATGTGAGTTCGTTTAAAACGAAAAAAGACGCAACTGTTGAAGATCTTTTAAAAGAATTACCAGGTGTTGAAGTTGATGAAGATGGTAAAATAAAAATTAACGGTAAAGAGGTGAATAAAATTCTTGTTAATGGTAAACCCTTTTTTGGAGATGATCCGACCATTACCACAAAAAACTTAACAAAAGAATTGATTGAAAAAATTCAAGTGGTGGATACCAAAACCAAAGCAGAAGCTTTTTCAGGCGAAGAAGTAGATGGTGAAAATAAAACTATTAACTTAACTATTAAAGAGGAAAATAACAAAGGGGTTTTTGGTCGTGTAGCGGCAGGAGCTGGAACAAACGAGCGTTATGAAGGCGCAGGAATGCTAAATTATTTTGATAACGACCGTCGTTTAAGCGTGTTGGCTGGTGGAAATAATATTAATTCGCCAGGATTTAGTTTTGGAGAAATCCGTAAAATGTTTGGTGGCGGTTATAGTATGTCCATGTCAAGTAATGGGGCTTTTACTATTGATGGTCGGTCTTTTGGTGGTGGAGAAGGGATTACCAAATCACAAAACGCAGGTTTAAATTATGCGGACAAAATTGGTGAAAAAACAGATGTATCAGCCGATTATTTCTTCTCTGGAAGTAGTTCTGAAAACAAAACGGCTTCCCAACGTGAAAATATTTTACCAGATTCTCGATATTATACCAATTCCGTTTCTAGTAGCTATAATGATAGTGATAGTCATTCGGCTAATGTGGGGTTTGATATTGAAGTAGATTCTACATTTTTAATTAACGTTGATCCCTCATTCCGATATTCTAAAAGTACCAATACCTATAATGCAGCGGAAGAATCTTTAAATAATGACAACCTTTTAACCAACAATTCAACATCCAATTCCTATGTGGAGAATACAGGTAAAAATTTTAGAAACAATATTAATATAACTAAAAAGTTTGGTAAAAAAGGTGCATTTGTAAGGGTAAATTTAACCAATGAAATTAATACACGAGAATCTGAAGATTTTTTAACATCGGTAACCAATGTTTATGGGGAAGATGTAAACAATCCTAATAACCCAGATTACGTTTTAATAGATCAAACCGAACGTGATCAATTTACAAATGGAGAAGGTGATGTTACAAATTTTAAATCCAGTATAAATTACCGTTTACCATTAATTGCAGAGAAGTTGTTTTTAGATTTTGATTATGCTTATGCACGCGATAAAAGTACCGACACCAAAAGTACTTTTGATAAAGATACGCAAGGTGATTTTACGGTTTTTAATGAAGATTTAAGTACAGATTTTGAATATTTAGATGAAAGTATGACGCCTGGTATGGGTTTAAGTTTTCGTAATAAAATATGGTCGTCAAGAATTGGATTTAATTATGTGTATAGAACATTAGGAAACACGGATTTATTACGTCCAGAGTTGAGTATTGAAAAACGTTTTGAAGCGCTGGAATTAAATGGCTATTTACGCTATAAGTTTAATCAAAAATCATCCTTTTGGTCTAGCTACCGTTTAAACAATGAGCCACCTAGATTATCGCAACTACAGGCGTTTCAAAATGTGTCAGATCCATTGAATACTATTGTTGGTAATCCTAATTTGGAACCATCCAACAGTCATCGTATAAATTTAGGTTTTAATGCGTTCGATTGGCAGAAACGTACCGGATTCTATTCCTATGTTGGTGGTACTTTTACAAATAACCAAGTAGTTTCTAAAACCACAGTTGATGATAATTTTGTAAGAACAACAACCTTTGCTAACGTAGATGGTAACTACCAGTTTTATGCCAATATGGATTATAGCAAGGATGTTAAAATTGATAGTTTGCGAACGGTAAAAGTAAGCGTTGGTGTTAACGGAAATTTAAGACGAAACATCAACTTTAATAACGAGGTTCAATATGCAAGTAAAGTGCGAGAATTATCGCCAGAAGTTGGGCTTCGTTTTACATGGAAAGATGTTATGGAATTCAGACCACGTTACTCCGTTTCTTTTACAAAAAACAAATACGATTTGGATGAGTTTGAAGATCGCGAATTTTTAGAACATAATTTAAATTTTTCAACAGCATTATTCCTGCCTAAAAAGTTTGAATGGCGAAATGATATTGATTTTAACTACAATCCAAATATTGGTGTCGGGTTTCAAAAAAGCGCATGGTTTTGGAATTCTACTTTAGCATATTCAGTTTTAAAGGACGCAGGAACTGTTACGTTAAAAGTTTATGACTTGTTAGACCAAAATACGAACGCCAGACGAACGGCAACCCAAAACTACATTCAGGATTCGCAAAGTACCGTTTTAGAACAATATTTCATGTTAAGCTTTAGCTGGAAATTTAATAGCTTAGGGAGTAAAGGTGAAACCAAGGACGATAACTTCTATTGGGATTAAGCAAAGCCTAATTAAGCAATAAAGAGATTCATGTCCGTTGGAGTCCAGTAGAGAACTTCTTCTTTTTTTTAGTAAAAGGAGGTATCAACCGCACTAGACCTGACAACGACTTAAATGAAAAAGCGATTTTAGTTCAAACTAAAATCGCTTTTCTATTTCTCACTACGCACTACTCACTACGCACTACTCACTACTACCATCCTCCAGATGCGCCTCCACCTCCAAAGCCACCGCCTCCGAAGCCACCGCCAAATCCGCCGCCTCCAAAGCTGCCTCCAGACGATCCTCCGAAACCACCTGATGAACCACCATAGCCACCACGTCCTAGATTACTTAAAATAATAGCGTCTAAAATACTAAACCCTCCAGATTTATTGTTTCCAGAACCATTGTTTCCGCCACCACGTCGGCTTTTAGAAATAGCAATAATGATAAAAATAAATACTATAAAGAGGAAGAAGAAAAAACCTATGGGAGAGCCACTGGAATCACCTTGTCGTGAACCTTGGTACTCGCCAGTCATTACTTCAAAAATAGCATCTGCACCCCGGTTTAGACCACCAGGATAATTATTTTGTTTAAAGAAAGGGATGATATCATTTTGTATTATACGTTTGCTCATGGCGTCTGTAAGCAAATGCTCCACACCATAACCGGTATTGATGGCAATTTTCTTGTCATCACGCGCTAATAAAATTAATACACCATTATCTTCTTTTGCTTGACCAATTCCCCATTTCTGCCCCCATTGTGCCCCTAAATAGTTTATGTTTTCACCATTAGTTGATGAAATAATAGCAACTACAATCTGCGTGGATGTGGTATCCGAATATTTGACTAATTTATTTTCTAAAGCCCTTTTTTCTGGAGCCGATAATAAACCTATATAATCATAAACACTGGTCTGTTCTTTCGGGATTTCAGGAATAGTAAACTGTGCCAAACTAGATTGCATACCTACAAACAGCATAACACAAATAAGGCTAAACTGTTTAATAGATAAAGGTGTGAAAATGTAATTTTTTAAGTTTGGCATGTTTGGTTTTTATCCTTTTGAAATGGTATCAGGTAACTCATTCTTATCATTGTGCTCCCAAGGGAAATGTTGTTCTAAAGCCTTGCCAGCTTTTAAAATTCCATCTACTAAACCTTGTTTAAAGTTTCCTTGTTTAAATTGAGTTTGAATGGCATTACGGGTTGTATCCCAGAAATCATCTGAAACCACATCGTTAATGCCTTTGTCGCCAAAAATTACAAAGTTTCTATCTTCTACAGCCACATAAATTAATACACCATTTTGCTGCTTGGTATTATCCATTTTTAAATAATGGAAAACTTCCATCGCACGATCAAAGACATCAATCTTGGATGTCTTTTCTAAATGAACACGAATTTCACCAGAGGTGTTTTTTTCAGCTTCGCGAATAGCCGCAATAATAGCTTGCTCTTCGTCTGCAGTTAAAAATTCTTCAATTTTAGACATAGCTCTTAAAATTCAAAATCAACATCAGGTGCATTTTCACTTCCTGGATCGGCTTTATATCTAGGCATTTCTTCAAATCCGAAAATTCCTGCTAAAAAGCTTCCTGGGAATTTTTTAATATGCTTGTCATAAATATTTACCGATTCGTTATAACGATCTCTTGCTACATTAATACGGTTTTCAGTGCCTTCTAATTGTGATTGTAACTCCAAGAAGTTTTGATTTGCTTTCAATTCAGGGTAGCGCTCTACGGATACTAATAATTTAGATAATGCGCCACTTAAGCCCGATTGTGCTTGTTGAAATTGCGCCATATTATCTGCAGTTAAATTGCTGGCATCAATAGTCGTGGACGTTGCTTTAGCGCGTGCTTCTATAACTTCTCTTAAGGTTGTACGTTCAAAATCGGCAGCACCTTGAACTGTTTTTACCAAGTTTCCAATTAAGTCGTTACGACGTTGGTAGGAGCTTTCTACATCTGCCCAAGCTGTTTTAGCGTCTGCTTCATATTCTACTGCTGTATTATTGAATCCAACAGCCCAAGAATAAATTGCTACTGCAAGAACGCCAATAATTATAACAGGAATTAACCATTTTTTCATAATAAGTTGTTTTTAGTGTTTAGTATAAAGTTTGTATGTATTAGTTGCGGTTTTTATTAAAATGTTACAACTGTTCTTTAATTTTAATAAGTTGTGCTTTGACATCTTCTAACTTGCTAATAATTTCAAAATTATTAAGTGTTTGCTGTTTCTCTTCTTTTAAGTGAATTTTAGCACCATCAAGCGTGAACCCACGCTCTTTAACCAAATGAAAAATGAGTTTCAAATTCTGAATATCATCAGGTGTAAATTTCCGATTGCCTTTAGCATTCTTTTTCGGTTGTAATACATCAAACTCTTTTTCCCAAAAACGGATTAAAGAGGTGTTTACACCAAAAGCCTTGGCTACTTCACCAATTCCATAATAACGTTTTTCGGGTAAGTTGATATGCATTAGTCTAAAGATTGGTTTTCAAGCGTTGCATGTTTTAAAAGCTCGTCAAATTCTTCGGCTGAAAGATTGCCATAATAGAAATTTAACGGATTGATGCGTTCATCATCTTTAAAAATCTCGTAATGTAAATGTGCTCCTGAAGAACGGCCTGTATTTCCAACAAAACCAATTAAATCACCACGTTTTACTTTCTGGTTTTTCTTGACGTTATATTTATAAAGGTGCCCATATAAACTAACATAGCCAAAGCCATGATCAATCCGAATATGTTTGCCATATCCTGACGATTGGCTATCAGCACGCGTTACAACGCCATCACCAGAAGCGTAAACAGGAGTGCCTCGCGGCGCCGTAAAATCCATGCCGTAATGGAATTTTCGAACCTTTGTAAAGGGATCTGTTCTATAGCCATAACCAGATGCCATGCGTGTTAAATCTTCATTGCTTACAGGTTGAATGGCTGGAATAGCTTCCAACAATTTTTCTTTTTCTTCAGCTAGTTTAGCAATTTCATCTAATGATTTGGACTGCACTACAATTTGTTTTTGTAGCATATCAATACGCTTATTGCTTTCTATAATAAGTTTAGAATTATCAAAACCTTCCAGGTTTTTGTAACGGTTCACACCGCCAAAACCAGCGCGTCGTTGTTCATCAGGAATTGGGTTGGTTTCAAAATATAATCGATAGATATGGTTATCACGATTAGCTACATCCTCTAAAACCAATTGGGCTTGATCCATTTTTTTGTTTAACAATTGATACTGCAATTGCATATTAGACAGCTCGCGTTTTAATGCCTTTTCTTGAGGCGATTCAATATATTGACTGGTAATAAACATAGTAAGAAACCCAAATAATCCAGCGGCTAAAATAAAAAGCCCGATGTATTTAAAGGTGCGTCTTTTCCTGCGCTCAATTTTTCTGTAGGAGAGCGTTTCAGAATCGTAATAATATTTTACCTTACTCATTGGCTAAATTTACTATTTTTGCAGTTAATTAGAATAGAATAATTAATTATTCTGCTCGGTAAACATTTAAAATTACATAATTACAGTGCTGGAATTAGCATGATGATAATTTATGTAAGTTATTTCTTTCTATTATTTTTTTTAAAATTTTGGAGAGTAAATATATAAATTGTTTAGCACATGGTGGAATTTTAACAAAAGCTTACAACCCATTTTCATTTATGAAGTCTCAAGATATACGCTCAAAATTTCTACAATTTTTTAAGGATAAGCAACATAGCATTGTGCCATCAGCGCCAATGGTTTTAAAGAACGACCCCACTTTAATGTTTGTTAATTCCGGTATGGCACCTTTTAAAGAGTATTTTTTAGGAAATGCAGAGCCTAAAAATAACCGAATTGCCGATTCGCAAAAATGTTTGCGCGTTTCTGGAAAACATAATGATTTGGAGGAAGTTGGTTATGATACCTACCACCATACGCTTTTTGAAATGTTAGGGAATTGGAGTTTTGGCGATTATTTTAAAAAAGAAGCTATTGCTTGGGCTTGGGAATTACTAGTTGATGAGTTCGGGATTGATAAAGATATATTATATGTAACCGTTTTTGAAGGCGATGACGCAGACGGAATTCCAATGGACCAAGAGGCCTATGATTTTTGGAAAGAATTGATTTCTGAAGATCGCATTCTTATGGGGAATAAAAAGGATAACTTTTGGGAAATGGGAGACCAAGGGCCATGTGGGCCTTGTAGTGAAATTCATGTTGATATTCGTTCAGCTGAAGAAAAAGCTAAAGTATCTGGTAAAGATTTGGTGAATATGGATCATCCACAAGTTGTGGAAATCTGGAATTTGGTGTTTATGCAGTATAATCGTAAAGCCAACGGTTCATTAGTGTCTTTGCCAAATAAGCATATTGATACAGGTATGGGGTTTGAGCGTTTATGTATGGTTTTACAAGGCGTAACATCCAATTATGATACCGATGTTTTTACACCGATTATTCGTGAAATAGAAACCATAACAGATAAGGATTATGGAAAAGAAGAAAAGATTGATGTTGCTATTCGTGTAATTTCAGATCACGTGCGTGCTGTAGCATTTTCCATTGCAGATGGTCAATTACCTAGTAATACTGGAGCGGGCTATGTAATTCGTAGAATTTTACGTCGTGCCATTCGCTATAGTTTTACATTTTTAGATCAGAAAGAACCATTTATTTATAGGTTGGTAGATGTTTTAAGTAAGAAAATGGGCGAAGCTTTCCCGGAATTGAAATCTCAAAAACAACTAATTGAAAATGTAATTAAAGAAGAGGAAGCCTCTTTTTTAAGAACGTTAGATCAAGGATTGGTGCTTTTAGATGGTATTGTGAAAAACACATCTGGCGATACCGTTTCAGGTGAAAAAGCCTTTGAATTATATGATACCTATGGTTTTCCTATAGATTTAACCGCTTTAATTCTTTCTGAACAAGGACTGAAATTAGACGAAAAGGGATTTAAGGAACATTTAGAAAAGCAGAAAAAAAGGTCGCGTGCAGCTAGTGAAATGTCCACAGACGATTGGACCATCTTAATTGATGATGCGGTTCAGGAATTTATAGGGTATGATGCATTAGAAGCAAAAGTTAAAATTACACGTTACCGTAAAGTGACTTCTAAAAAAGATGGTGATATGTATCAACTGGTTTTTAACTTAACGCCATTTTATGCAGAAGGTGGTGGGCAAGTTGGTGACAAAGGGTATTTAGAAGATGCCAATGGCGATATTGTGTATATCCTAGATACCAAGAAGGAGAATAACGTGGTTATGCATTTTGCTAAAAATTTACCAGAAAATATTGAAGATACGTTTACAGCAACTGTAGATGCGAAACAACGTTATAGAACCGAATGTAATCATACAGCAACTCATTTATTACACCAAGCTTTGCGCGAAATTTTAGGACCTCATGTGGAGCAAAAAGGAAGTGCTGTTCATTCTAAATATTTGCGATTTGATTTTTCGCATTTCTCTAAATTATCTGCTGAAGAATTACGCGATGTTGAGCATTTTGTAAATGCACGTATTGCAGGAAAATTACCTTTGCAAGAACAACGCAACATGCCAATGGATAAAGCTATTGAAGCTGGAGCCATGGCCTTATTTGGCGAAAAATATGGTGATACCGTTCGTATGGTTCGTTTTGGACAGTCTGTTGAATTATGTGGTGGAACTCATGTGAAGAATACAGGTGATATTTGGTTCTTTAAAATTGTGTCAGAAGGTGCTGTTGCAGCTGGAATCCGACGTATTGAAGCCATTACCAACGATGCTTTAAAAGATTATTTTGTTGATGTAAATAGAGCATTTAATGATATGAAAGTGCTTTTAAATAATAACGAACCCGTTAAAGCACTTCAAAATTTACAGGAGGAAAATAGTAGTCTAAAAAAACAAGTAGAAGCGTTGTTAAAGGACAAAGCCAAAAATTTAAAAGGCGATTTAAAATCAGAATTAACAGTGGTAAATGGTGTTCAGTTTTTAGCTAAAAAAATAGATTTAGACGCAGGAGGTATTAAAGATTTGTGTTTTGATTTGGGTAGCCAGTTTGATAATTTGTTTTTATTATTTGCCGCTGAAAATGATGGAAAAGCCTTGTTGTCCTGCTATGTTTCTAAAGAACTTGTAGCAAGTAAAGGTTTAAACGCTGGACAAATTGTTAGAGAATTAGGCAAGTATATCCAAGGTGGAGGTGGAGGTCAACCGTTTTTTGCAACAGCAGGCGGTAAAAATCCAGGTGGTATAGAGGAAGCTCTTGAAGCGGCTAAAAAATATTTAGATTAATAATTATAACACAGAGGTTCACAGAGAAAAAATTACAGAGATACACAGCGTAAAAATAATATTTCAAAATAGCTCTGTGAATCTTTGTGTCTCTCTGGGAAACTTTGTGTAACACTATAATCGATTATGAACCTCCAAACAAAAATCCCATTAAAACCACAGACGCATAATCAAATAGATTATCATGCTAACGTGCTTTTATTAGGATCTTGTTTTGTTGAGAATATAGGTCAGAAATTAGATTATTTCAAGTTTCGGAATCTTCAAAATCCTTTCGGAATTCTATTTCACCCATTAGCTATTCAAAATCTCATTTCAAATGCTGTTACTAAAAAGGTTTATAAAGAAGAGGATGTTTTCTTTCACAATGAACAGTGGCATAGTTTCGAAGCACATTCTGTATTAAGCAACACGAGTAAAACTGCTTTATTGGATGAACTGAATGCGCAGATTCAATTTACGCAAAATCAAATTGAATCAGCTTCTCATATTATAATAACATTAGGAACGGCTTGGGTATATCGTGATATAGAAAGTACAACAGTTGTTGCTAATTGTCATAAAGTTCCGCAGAAAAAATTCTCAAAAGAATTGTTGTCCGTTACCGATATATTAAAAAGTTTGCAAGTTTTTATACAGCATATTAAAAGCGTGAATCAATCCGCAAACATTATATTTACGGTGTCTCCCATTAGACATTTGAAAGACGGTTTTATTGAGAATACACAAAGTAAAGCGCATCTTATAACTGCTATTCACGCACTATTAAATGAAAAAGCATCACCTAATAAAGGGCAGTTATATTATTTTCCTTCTTATGAAATTATGATGGATGAATTACGCGATTATCGTTTTTATGCTGATGATATGATTCACCCAAACCAAACAGCTATACACTATATTTGGAATGCCTTTAAAACGGTTTGGGTTTCTGAAAGTGCATCAAAAACAATGGGAGCTATTGATGAAATTCAAAGAGGGTTGCAGCATAAACCCTTTAACCTAAATTCCGAAGCACATCAATTATTTCTAAAAAAACTTTCCGAAAAAAAGGAGAAATTAGAAGCAGGCTTTCCTTTTATGTCATTTTAAAATTTTAATATCTTATTCCTAAATATACGTAATTCATCGTATTGATTTCTGTATTCTATTGTTGCAATTTTGGATTATTATTAATCATAAACATATTCAACAATGAGAACTTTAAAACAATTTACCGTATTTATGATGATGGCATCATTCGTTTCAATAACAGCTTGTAAAAGCGATGACGATGGAGGCGATCCAGCAGCATCAGGTGGCGCTTCTGGTGTTATAACCGCTAAAATAGATGGAAATTCTTTTCAATCTTTAGAAATTACATCAACCGCTTCGCAAGTTACAGCAGGTCCAAATACAACCGTAACTTTGCAGGGGAATTCTTCAACCCAAGGATTTAGTATAATTATTAATGCGTTTGATGGTGTTGGAACTTATGAAATAACCGATAGTAATGTTTTTATCGTGGCATCTTACATAGAGCCTAATGTTTCAAATCCGTCAGCAACGCAAACATGGAATGCGCCTTATCAAGACTCTGGTGTGGTTGGAGAAATTAAAGTTTCTGAAGATTCAGATACCAATATTAAAGGAACGTTCCGTTTTCAGTGTAAAAACGCAAATGACGATTCGGTGAAAAACATCACGGAAGGAACGTTTAATTTGACAAAGCAAATTTTCTAAAAACGACATTTAAATCTTAACAAAGAATATCTTGTTGTTGAGATGTGTTGATTGAGCGTAATGATAGTCTGTTATTACGCTTAATCTTTTTTAAAAAGCAGTTGGTCGAAAAAATAATTGTTGTCACATATTTAATTGTAGTTTTAAAATGCTATTAATTATTATATAATAAAACATCAATTTTGCGAACGGTCAAAAGCTTTTCCTAATTGGTGTTTTTTTTGTGTCTAATTTCTAGTGAAACAATGATTTTACTTCTTCTATTATATAGTCTTATTTTTATTTTAATGGTTCGTGCAATAAAAGTGCTCTTGGATACCAGATCGTTCATAAAATCAGCGGCTAAACAGTATATAGATCTTGAAAAGCAATTTGCTTTAGGCGTTAAAACGTATAAGGAAATGGAATTAAAAACCAACTATCTTGAAACGTTTAACAACAACTTGTTTAAAAAATTATTTGAAATAACGCAAGAGTTACTTTTGTTAAAAAAAGCTATATTAGAAGAACGATATTAATTAGTTATATGAAGAAAATTCTACTCGTACCAATAGCATTGCTTTTAGGTTTCTATAGTTTTTCACAAACACAGGTTCGCTATCTAGATAGTTTGGGTCAAACGCTTCATTCGCTTTCAGAAGCTAATCAGTTGCAGGCAATTAATAAGATTCCTTATGATAAATTTGTGGGTGATGTTAGAACCTCTGAAAATTTATTTTTTAAAGGTGTGGATTTAGCAATAAAGTTGGAGGATAGTACAACTTTAGGAGATATTTATTTAAAGTTGGGACAGATTTATGCGTACAAGGAAAATTTTGAAAAGCGAACCGAATACGTTCTGAAATCAATAAAAATTTATGAGTCGCTTGGCAAACATGTAAAAGCAGGAATTGCTTATGGGCAACTTGGTTATAACTTAAAATACAGTGATATGGAAAATGCCTTACGCTACATGCGAAAAGGTATTAAGTTATTGGAACAAGAGAAAAACACAACAGAAATAGATCCGCTTTATGATAATTATGGTATAGTTCTTACCATTAATAAAAAACGTGATAGCGCTTTATTTTATACTAAAAAGTCCTTAAATCTCAAGAAGAAATTAAAGGATAGTGTGGGACTTGGTTATGGCTATGCTAATGTTGCCACTGTTTATGCTGACGACAATAAACTGGAACTAGCCAAAATTTATATTGATAGCTCAAGCGCAGTAAGAACTAAAATAAAGGACAGTTATGGCATTGCCGTAAATTATACCCATTTAGCCGATGTGCTACTTAAGCAAAACTTATTTTCAGATGCTATAAAAAATTATCAAATAAGTGCGTCTTTAGCTAAAAAGGGGAAATATAAAGGGTTGGAAAGGTATTGTTATGAATCTATTTCCAATGCTTATGTGCAAATGAATGATTATAAACAAGCATATTTATTTGGCAAAAAATTTCAAACATTAAAAGATAGCGTTCTCAATACTGAAACAAGCAATAAAGTAGAGCAATTAAAAATAGAGTTTGAAACCGAAAAGAAAGAAAATGAAATCTTGCTTCAACGTGCTGATTTAGCGGAAAAAGAACGCGATATTAGTGAGAAAAATAGTTTTATTTTAGGCTTGGCTGGTTTGGCTGCGGTAATTTCATTATTGGGTTTTTTAGTTTATAATCAGCAAAAACTGAAAAACAAACAGCTTAAAAAAGAAGGCGAACTCAAAGAAGCCTTGGTTAAAATTGAAACACAAAATCACTTGCAAGAACAGCGCTTACGCATAAGTCGCGACTTGCATGATAACATTGGTGCGCAACTCACGTTTATAATTTCCTCTTTAGATAATTTAAAATATGGGTTTAAACTTCCAGATAATTTAAATGCTAAATTAGAAACCATTAGTCAATTTACAACATCCACTATTTACGAGCTGCGCGATACGATTTGGGCTATGAATAAAAGTGAAATTTCTATTGAAGATTTACAATCTAGAATTTCAAATTTTATTGAAAAAGCGAATACCTCTTCAGATGCAATTAACTTCAATTTCCAAGTAAATAAGGAGGTCAATTCTAATAAATTATTCACCTCTGTTCAGGGCATGAATATTTACAGAATAATCCAAGAAGCTGTAAATAATGCCTTAAAATATGCCAATGCCACGGTTATTGACGTTCAAATTTTCTCTAAAAATGATGACTTCGAATTAATCATTACGGATAACGGAACGGGGTTTAATATAAAGGATGTAACCGATGGAAACGGCCTGCAAAATATTAAGAAACGTGCACATGATTTAAACGCAAAGTTGGATATTATAAGCTCTGAAAATCAAGGAACAAAGATTCATGTTTACAGATTTGAAAATACGTAATTCATCGTATAGTCCGTAGTTTATAAAATGTCTATTTTTAATAAAAACCAACCAACATGAATATTAAAATAGCGATTGTAGATGATAACTCATTTCTAATTAATGCGGTCAAGGAAAAATTATCATTTTTTGACGATTTAGATGTAAAATTTACAGCATGTCATGGATCTGATTTATTGCTTAAATTAAGTGAAAATCACAATCTAGATTTAATTTTAATGGATATTGAAATGCCTATTTTAAATGGCATAGAATCTACAGAAATTGTCAAGCAAAAATTTCCTCATATAAAAATTATCATGCTTACCGTTTTTGATAATGATGAAAATATTTTCAACGCTATTAAAGCGGGTGCAGATGGTTATTTGCTAAAAGAAATTAATGCCAAAGAATTATACAATGGGATTCAGGAAACCATGAATGGCGGCGCAGCCATGAACCCGTCCATTGCCATGAAAACGCTCAAATTATTACGGAACCCCATTGATATTGAAAGTAAAAAAGATCAAGAAGTAATTAAATTAACACAGCGTGAGGTTGAGGTGTTAGAGCAGTTAAGTAAAGGCTTGAGTTATAATTTAATTGCTGAAAACTTATTCCTTTCTGCAGGAACGGTTAGAAAACACATCGAGAATATTTACAAGAAATTACAGGTTCATAACAAATTAGAAGCTGTTAGTAAGGCTAAGAAGAATAATTTGATTTAGAGCTATTCATTTTAATCGGAATAAATATTTGCAAATTGATTTTTCGTACATTCGTGTATGAGAAAAATTCTATTTGGTGCTGTTATTACGCTAGTCGTGCTTTTTGCATTTAAGTATTGTGGCGATAAAAAAGAAAATCAAGCGACACTTAAAGAAAGCTCTGCGCTTATTCAAGAGCAAATTAAAAATGTGGGGAAGTTAATTGTTACCGAAGGACATTTTAGTCAGGTACTGAATTATACCAATTCCAAAGAGTTGTTTGGTAGTTATTTCACGTCTAATAAAAAGGCCTTGGTTGTTGTAAATGCGGATGTTTTTATATCGTATGATTTGAGTAAAATTGAATATAAAATTGATGAATCCTCTAAAACATTAACCATCTTAAGTATTCCTAAAGAGGAAATTAAAATAAGTCCCGATTTGGAATATTATGATATAGAGGCCGATTTTTTCAATCCGTTCGAGGCAAGAGATTATAACAACATTAAAGAGTTGGTAAAAAAATCCTTGTTAAAAAAGTTAGAGAAATCTGATATGAAAGCTAATGCACAAAATAGATTAATAAGTGAGTTAGCAAAATTTTATATTCTAACCAATTCATTAGGCTGGACATTGGAATATAATAATGTGGAAATTATAAATCAAGATGCTTTAAACACCTTAAAATTATAATCTGCTTTGTAATCTTACCCAACCACCACCATTGGTTGCATCAATATTCTGAAGGTTTAAGTATTTAGCTGCTTTCGCTGATCGAACACCACTTTCACAACAAACAACAATAGGTTTTTTTAATTGTTTTACTTCTGCTATTCTATTGCGTAATTCATCTAATGGAATATGTACTGCTTGTTCAATATGACCACGATCCCATTCATGTTTATTCCTAACATCTAATATCGTTGCGCCATTATCTAAATACATCTGAACTTGGCGTTTTTTAGCACCAAATATAAAATCAAAAACCCCCATAGTCTATCTTTTTATTTACATTTACACATAAAAGGTAGGAAATTTTTATTGTTAAATCAAATGCAAACGCAATTTGAAGTCAGAAACCAGGAAAGAAGAAATTATAAAAACAGCAGCCAAACTATTTAAAGAAAAAGGCTACAGTGCTGTGACCATGAGAGATATTGCAACCGCTATGGGAATGAAAGCGGCTAGTTTGTACAATCATATTAGTTCCAAACAAGAACTACTAAAAGTGATTATTATTTCGCTGGCGGAAGCGTTTACCAATGGTATGCAAGACATAAAAACATCAGATATTTCAACCATTCAGAAAGTTCAGGCTGTCGTAAAACTTCATGTGGATATTACAGCACAAAATACTTATGGTATGGCTTCTTTAAATAACGACTGGATGCATTTAGAAGAAAAAAGAGACTATTACTTATCATTGAGAAATGGTTATGAAGCTGATTTTAGAAGTATTTTATTAGAAGGCATTAAACAGAATGAAATTATAAATTCCAATGTGGAAGTTATGTTGTTTTCTATACTCTCCACACTGCGTTCACTCTACCTTTGGATTCCTAAAAAGGAAGATGTTTCCCCAGAAACACTTGCAGTAAGTTTAAGTCAGGTCTTAATCAATGGAATTAACAAATAGTTAGTAATTTATTTTGTAAATTTGTATCCCAAACTAACAGTTGTTAGTTTATGATATGAATTTTAATATGGCAGATTTTTACAACTTAAAAGTTGCAGATATATATAAAGAAACAAAAGATACGGTTGTTGTTTCTTTTGATATTCCGGATGATTTAAAAACCAAATTCCAATTTAAACAAGGGCAACATCTTACGTTGCGCAAGGAAATAAATGGCGAAGACATACGCCGGAACTACTCACTTTGCTCAAGTCCATTAGACAATGAGTGGAAGGTAGCAGTAAAAACCATTAGAGGCGGTGTTTTTTCTAATTACGCTTTTAATACGCTAAAAAAAGGTGACGAACTTCAAATTATGGCACCTCATGGCGAGTTTTTTGTGGATTGTGAACCAGAAAGTTCTAAAAATTACATTGCTTTTGCTGCAGGAAGTGGTATAACGCCTATGTTGTCCATTATTAAAACACATTTACTGTCGGAACCTAACAGCACATTCAAATTGTTTTATTTGAATAGAACCGTTAAATCCATTATCTTTAAAGAAGAAATTGAACAACTTAAAAATGAATTTTTTGGACGTTTTCAGGTGTTTTATTTCTTAACAAAAGAACAACGGGATATTCCATTTTTAAATGGTCGTTTTGATAAAGAAAAATTAGCGATTTTAACCAATCGGTTTATTGATGTTCCCGATACCAATCATGCATTTATTTGCGGACCTCAAGATATGATTTTCCTTATTCGCGATGAGTTGCAAGCGGCTGGAATGCCGAAAGAGAATATTCACTTTGAATTATTTTTCTCTGGAAGTTCCGAAGAAGAAAGCAGACAAATTGCAGAAGTTCTAGATGAAAAAGTTAATGGTACTCAAGTTACGATTATCGATGGTGGAAAAGAATTTCATTTTGTTATGGATGATGATTTCGATAATATTTTAGATGGTGCATTAGCCGCTGGCGCTGATTTGCCCTTTGCTTGCAAAGGAGGCGTTTGTAGCACCTGTAAATGTCAGGTTGTAGAAGGTTCCGTAAAAATGAAAGTCAATTATGCACTTGAAGAAAAAGAAGTGGCACAAAACTTTGTGTTAAGTTGCCAAGCAGTTCCAACTACGGATAAAGTGGTAGTTGATTTTGATGTTTAAAAAAATAATACGATTAGCGATTGCATGAGTGAAAATATAAATTTTAACAATTAGATTTCGCAAATCAAAAATCTCAAATAATTATGAGCGAAGAACAAATCAAAAATTTAGAAAAACAATTTGAAGCGCGGATTGCACGTGATGAAAAAATTGAGCCTAAAGATTGGATGCCAGAAAAGTATAGACAAACGCATATTAGGCAAATGTCTCAACACGCGCATTCTGAAATTGTGGGTATGTTGCCGGAAGGAAACTGGATTACTAGAGCACCTTCATTACGCAGAAAAGTAGCTCTTTTAGCCAAAGTTCAAGATGAAGCTGGTCACGGATTGTATTTGTATTCCGCTTGTGAAACTTTAGGCGTTTCACGCGATGAATTATATGAGCAGTTACACTCCGGAAAGGCCAAATATTCATCCATATTTAATTACCCAACCATTACATGGGCAGATATGGGAGCCATTGGTTGGTTGGTAGATGGAGCAGCTATAATTAACCAAGTGCCTTTATGTAATACGTCTTTCGGGCCCTATGCGCGTGCTATGGTTCGTGTTTGTAAAGAAGAAAGTTTTCATCAGCGTCAAGGTTATGAAATCATGATTAAACTGGCAAATGGAACACCAGAACAAAAAGAAATGGCACAAGATGCGCTAAATCGTTGGTGGTGGCCAAGTTTAATGATGTTAGGTCCAACAGATGCTGAATCCATTCATACCGAACAATCCATGAAATGGAAATTAAAACGAAAATCTAATGACGATTTGCGTCAGCAGTTTATAGATCAAACCGTTCCTCAAGCGGATTTAATTGGGCTAACCATTCCAGATCCCGATTTAAAATGGAATGAAGAAAAAGGAGTTTACGATTTTGGCGAAATTGATTGGGATGAATTTTGGCAAGTTGTTAAAGGGCATGGCCCAATGAACAAGGAGCGCATGAAAGCACGAGTAGGAGCCTGGGAAAAAGGCGAATGGGTTCGTGATGCCGCTATGGTTTACGCAGAAAAACAACAGGAACGTAAAGAAAAACAAGCAATTTAATAATTTATGATTGAGGAATTCTTATTTCAGAATCAACAATCAACAATCAACAATCAACAATAATTATGTCTGATAAAAAAAACTGGCCACTTTGGGAAGTCTTTGTAAGAAGTAAAAACGGATTAGAACATCGTCATTTTGGAAGTTTGCACGCTGCAGATGCTGAAATGGCATTAGAAAATGCACGCGATGTCTACACAAGACGCAATGAAGGTGTGAGTATTTGGGTTGTAGAATCCAAAAATATCACAGCATCCAATCCAGAGCATAATGGTGAAATGTTTGAGCCCGCTCAAGATAAAGTCTATCGTCATCCAACTTTTTATGAATTACCAGATGAGGTGAAATACATGTAACATTCCTGTGAATCCCGATAGCTGTCGGGAAGGAGTCTAGATGCCATTTCGAAGCTAAATTCATTTTTTAAATGATTATTTAATTCGGATTATCGTAACAAGAATCAAAAAACATTAACTGAAGTTACTTGGATTCAATTTCGATTTCAACTTCGATTTCAATTTCAATTTAATGAAACAAAACCTATACAAATACATCCTTGGCATAGCCGATAACTCCTTAATTCTTGGCCAAAGAATGGGAGCCTTAACAGGTCATGGTCCTAGTTTGGAAACCGACATTGCTTGTACTAATATTTCTTTGGATTTATTCGGGCAAGTACGTAGTTATTACCAATATGCAGCAAAAATAGCTGGTGATAAACGGACGGAAGATGATATTGCTATGCTGCGTCAAGAACGTGAATACCTAAATGTGCTTTTGGTAGAACAACCAGATACGGATTTCGCTTACACCATGGCACGGCAATTTTTGTTTGATGTATATCACTTTTTGTTTTTAGCAGAATTACAGAAAAGTACCGATTTAACCTTGTCAGCAATTGCCAAGAAATCAATTAAAGAAGTGAGTTATCATCAACGTTTTTCATCCGATTGGATTAAACGTTTAGGTGATGGAACCGAAGAAAGCCATAAGCGTATGCAAACGGCCATCAATGATTTATGGACGTACACAGACGAGCTGTTTCATCAAACAGAAGCTGATAAAGCCATGGTTAAAGAAGGAATTGGCGTAGACGTAACCAAATTAAAAGAAGCGTATTACAAAAATGTATCCGATATTTTAGAAGAATCTACGCTAGAGGTTCCGGAATCTAAATATTTTCAAAAAGGTGGAAAACAGGGTATTCACTCGGAACATATGGGCTACATTTTAGCGGAATTACAATATATGCAACGTGCGTATCCTAATATGGAGTGGTAACAAATTCCTTGGAAAAAGGAATCTCATTAAATAAACCGAATGTCATTCAGAGCAAAGCGAAGAATCTCATTTTATTAAAATATGACAACAACAGAACAAAATATAGATGAAAAACTAGTTCCGATTCTTGAAAAAGTCTCCGATCCAGAAATACCTGTATTATCAATTATGGATATGGGCGTCGTTCGCATGGCAATCATAGAAAATAATATGGTTAAAGTTCAAATTACACCAACCTATAGTGGTTGCCCTGCTATGGATGTTATTGGAGACGATATTAAAACGGCCTTAAAAATTGCGGGATACGAATCTGAAATAGAGTTAATTTTAGCGCCAGCTTGGACAACCGATTGGATTACACCAAGAGGTAGGAAAGCATTGGAAGACTACGGTATTGCTGCGCCATTAAGTGAGGAAGCAGATAAAGATGTCTTGCTACATGGGAAACGTTTAGTAACATGTCCACAATGTGGATCCATAAATACACGAATGGTTAGTCAGTTTGGTTCAACAGCATGTAAAGCACAATTTCAATGTGACGATTGTCAAGAACCGTTTGATTACTTCAAGTGTCTCAAATAGATGCCATTGCAAGGACGAAGGTCGTGGCAATCTCATTAAAAGAAAAAACATGAACAAAAGCATACAACTTAAAATAGAAAATAAAATAGCGTACATCACGCTAAACAGACCAGAAGTGTTTAATAGTTTTAATCGCGAAATGGCGCTTCAACTTCAAGAGACATTAGATGCTTGTGAAAAAAATAATGATGTTCGCGCTATGGTTTTAACCGGAAACGGAAAAGCTTTTTGTGCAGGACAGGACTTAAAAGAAGTTACAAACCCCGAGCTAAATCCTGGATTTAAAAAAATTCTGGAAGAACATTATAATCCCATTATTCTAAAAATAAGAAACATCGAGAAACCAATTATAGGAGCTATCAATGGTGTTGCTGCAGGAGCGGGCGCTAATATTGCATTAGCTTGTGATGTGGTTGTTGCTCACGAAAAAGTGAGTTTTATTCAAGCATTTAGTTTAATAGGTTTAATTCCAGATAGTGCTGGAACCTTCTTTTTACCGCGACTTATCGGATTTCAAAAAGCATCGGCTTTAGCTATGTTGGGCGATAAAGTTTCTGCTGAAGAAGCTGAACGTTTAGGAATGATTTATAAAGTATTGCCATTAGAAACGTTTGAAAAAGACGTTGATAAGCTAGCTTTAAAAATGGCAAATATGCCGACCAAAGCCTTAGGGTTAATTAAGAAGAGTTTAAACCAATCCTTAACAAATAATTTAGAAGAACAATTAGCTTTAGAGTCTAAATATCAAATAGAAGCAGCTAGCACGGACGATTATGCTGAAGGTGTTTCGGCATTTGTGGAAAAGCGAAAACCGGTTTTTAACGGTAAATAATTAAAGATTAACGATTGAGGATTAACGATTGCTGATTTCAGAACAAAAAATAAACTATGAAACCAATTCAACTAGAAGATCGATTAATCCAATTTGCAATTGATATAATTTTAGTTAGTAAAACAATTGATAAATCTTTTGCTTCTGAACATTTAGCAAAACAGTTAATTAGATCAGCGACATCAGCAGCTTTAAATTATGGTGAAGCGAGAAGTGGCGAATCGACACGTGATTTTCTTCATAAAATGAAAATATGTTTAAAAGAGTTACGTGAATCCCATATCAATTTAAAAATTCAAAAGGGAGCAAACCTTATTTTAGATTTAGATGCATTAGAAGAATTATTAAAGAAAAATAATGAGTTAATTTCAATTTTTGTAGTTAGTGTTAAAACAGCTTCAATTAAACTCAAAGAATAAATGATTGTTTATAATGAATAAGACATTTCAGAAGTAGTAGTGACACGTCAAAAATCGTTAATCCACAATCTCCAATGTAAAAATATGAGTGAAAATCAAAAATCAAAAATCGTTAATCCACAATCTCCAATCAAATTTGTAGGCGTAATAGGAAGCGGAACAATGGGAAGCGGTATCGCACAAGTAGCTGCAACTGCGGGTTGCACCGTTAAATTATACGATACCAATCAAGCAGTTTTAGATAAAGCCAAATTAGCTCTAGAAAAAATACTATCCCGTTTAATTGAAAAAGGACGAATAGATTCCGAAGAAAAAAACAGAATCCAATCCAATATTTCTTACGTTAATAATCTAAAAGATTTAGCAGATTCCAATCTAACCATTGAAGCAATTATTGAAAACATCGACATTAAGAAAAAAGTGTTTTCAGAATTAGAAAGCTATGTGTCCAATGATTGTATTATTGCATCTAACACCTCTAGTTTATCCATTGCATCCATAGCATCCGCATTAAAAAACCCAAAGCGTTGTGTTGGAATTCATTTTTTTAACCCAGCACCTTTAATGAAATTGGTTGAGGTTATTCCTGCCATTCAAACATCCTATGAAACGTTAGAAAAATCTATAGATACCATTTCCAGTTGGAATAAAACCGCAGCCGTTGCTAAAGACACACCAGGATTTATTGTTAACCGTGTAGCACGACCATTTTATGGTGAAGCTTTACGGATTTACGAAGAAGGGATTGCAAATTTTGCAACCATCGATTCTGCCATGAAAGATATAGGAGGTTTCCGAATGGGACCATTTGAACTTATGGATTTTATAGGAAATGATGTTAATTATACCGTAACGGAAACCGTGTTTACGGCCTTTTATTTCGATCCAAGATATAAGCCTTCTTTCACTCAAAAACGATTTGCAGAAGCTGGATATTTAGGAAGAAAATCAGGTATTGGTTATTATGAATATGATAAAAGCGGAAAAATAATCGAGAGTGAGGATGTCACGTTGAGCGCAGTCGAAACGTCTCTTAAACAACAAATATTCAACAGAATCCTTGTTATGCTGATTAACGAAGCGGCCGATGCCTTATTTTTAAATATTGCATCAGCAAAAGATATAGACAACGCGATGACTAAAGGCGTTAATTATCCAAAAGGGTTATTGGCTTGGGCAGATGAAAAAGGAATAAATTGGTGTGTGGATCAAATGGATGCATTATACAATGAGTATCATGAAGATCGTTATCGCTGCAGTCCGCTATTGCGTAAAATGAACCTTCAGGGTTTGAGGTTTTTGTAAATTAAGTTTGAGGAGAAATTAGAGGTGAGAGGTGAGGCTTTGAGAAAAGAAAATAAGAATTAATTATAGAGGCGTTAGGCGAGATGAGAGATGAGAGATGAGAGATGATTGATGATAGATGAGAGATGAGACTTTGAGAAAGGAATATAGTGAAATTATTATAATAAAATGAAAAGTAATTATTATTTTAAATTTGAGGATTTACATGTTTACCAAAAAGCCATAGTGTTTGGGGAATTAGTAAATAAACAAATTGAAATGTTTCCGAAACATGAAGTTTATAAATTATCTTCTCAATTTATTAGAGCTGCGGATTCAATAGCTTTTAATATAGCTGAAGGTTCTGGTAGTACGGATGCTAATTTTAATAGATATCTAAAGATGGCTTGGGATAGTTCTCACGAATGTGTAGCAGCATCTACTAAAGCAAGATTGCGAGGTTATATAACTTTTGAGGAGGATGAAGAAAACAGAAAAATGGTTACCGAAATTTCAAAAATGATATCAGCTTTAAGGAGACATTTAAATAATAAATAATGGTTTTAAAATATAATTTGTTTACTCACCACTCATCTCTCACCACAATTGTACTATGATTAAAGGCCACCTCATACCTAAAAAGATGTTATCCCAAGATGCCTATAGCCAATGGTTAGGTATCGAAATTCTAGAATGTGAAATTGGACGTTGTAAAGTGGGTATGACTATTAGAAAAGATATGCTCAACAGTATGAATAAAGCGCATGGTGGAATCAGTTATTCTTTAGCGGATACTGCTTTTGGTTTTTCAGCAAACACGCATGGAAAATATGCCGTGTCAATTGAAACGAGTATTAATCATATTGAAGCTTTAAACGAAGGAGATTATATTGTAGCAGAATCCGTTATAGAGAGTGTTAAAAACAAACTAGGCTTTAATATAATTGAGGTCAAACGAGGTGAAGAATTGGTCGCACTTTTTAAAGGCGTTGTATATCGCACCAATAAAAATTGGGAGTAAAAATAATAAACAGAAAATAACACTAAAACTAAAACCATATGAAATGGAAAGGTAGAAGACAAAGCGGGAATGTTGAAGATCGAAGAGGTATGGGTTCCAAAGGGAAACTAGTAGCTGGAGGTGGTATTGTAGCTGTTGTAGTTATTCTTTTACAACTTTTTGGAGGAGAAACCGGACAGCAAATTGCACCTATTTTAGAGCAAATTAATCAAGGTGGTTCAAAACAACAAGTGGAACAAAGAGCATTAACTGCTCAAGAAAAAGAAGTCGGAAGTTTTGTTGCAACCGTTTTAGCAGATACAGAAGATGTCTGGAATCAAATTTTTAGAGAAAATAATCTTGGCAATTATCAAGAACCTACCATGGTATTATTTACAGATGCAGTTACTAGCGGTTGTGGAAATTCCAGTTCAGCATCTGGACCTTTTTATTGTCCAGCGGATCAAAAACTATATATGGATTTAGTGTTTTTTGATGAGTTAAAAACACGTTTTGGAGCCAAAGGAGGTGATTTTGCTACAGCCTACGTTACCGCTCATGAAATTGGACACCATATTCAAACCATACTCGGAACCTCAAAAAAGGTAAGACAGTTACAACAACAAACAAATAAAACGGAAGCCAATAAATTATCCGTTGCTCAAGAATTACAAGCCGATTTTTATGCAGGCGTTTGGGCACATCATAATAAAAAGTATTTAGAGGAAGGCGATATCGAAGAAGCGTTAAGCGCAGCCAATGCGGTTGGAGATGATGCTATTCAACGAAGAGTCCAAGGCGATGTTACACCAGATTCCTTTACACATGGAACTTCAGAACAACGCATGTTCTGGTTTATGAAAGGATTTAAAACAGGCGACATCAAACAAGGCGATACCTTTTCCGT